>CAZEAX010000177.1:0-9201 GCA_964510405.1 uncultured Streptomyces sp.
GACGCCCTTGCGCCTGGTCAGTTGCAGGTATTCCTGCCAGTAAGTGCGATAACGCTCGTCGTGATCCGGATTCATGATCTCGAAATCCGCACCCGGCTTGATGCGCAGGCCGAAGCGCTCGATGCGGCGCTCGATCACCGCCGGCCGGCCGACCAGGATCGGCCGCGCGAGCTTTTCGTCGACCACCACCTGCACCGCGCGCAGCACGCGCTCGTCCTCGCCTTCGGCGTAAACGATGCGGCGCCGCTGCGCCTGCTTGGAAGCGGCGAACAGCGGCTTCATGATCATGCCCGAGTGATAAACGAACTGCTGCAGTGAGTCGCGGTATGCGTCGAAGTCCTTGATCGGCCGCGTTGCCACGCCGCTGTCCATCGCCGCCTTGGCGACCGCCGGCGCGACCTTGACGATCAAGCGCGGGTCGAACGGGCGCGGTATCAGGTAATCAGGGCCGAAACTCAGATTCTGCTCACCGTATGCGATCGCGACGATGTCGGACTGCTCGGCCTGCGCGAGCGAAGCGATCGCCTTGATCGCGGCGAGTTCCATCTCGGTGTTGATCGTGGTCGCACCGACGTCGAGCGCGCCGCGGAACACGAACGGAAAACACAAAACATTGTTGACCTGGTTCGGATAGTCCGAGCGGCCGGTCGCCATGACCACGTCGGGCTTCGCCTCCTTGGCGAGTGCGGGCAGAATTTCCGGCTCCGGATTGGCGAGCGCCAGAATCAGCGGCCGATCCGCCATTTTGGCGACCATATCTTTTTTTAACACGCCGCCCGCGGACAGCCCGAGGAACACGTCAGCGCCGGCGATCACCTCGCCCAACGTGCGCGCCTTGGTCTCGATTGCGTACTGCGCCTTGTCGGGGTCCATCTCCTCCTTGCGCCCCTTGTAGACGACTCCCTTGATGTCGGTGACCGTGATGTGTTCTTTCGGCAGTCCCAACTTCACGAGGAGGTCCAGGCAGGCGAGCGCGGCTGCACCAGCGCCGGATACGACAAGCTTGATGTCGGCGATGTCTTTGCCGACAACCTTAAGGCCGTTGATGAAGGCCGCGCACACCGTGATCGCGGTGCCGTGCTGGTCGTCGTGAAACACCGGAATGCGGCAGCGTTCGCGCAGCTTGCGCTCGACGATGAAGCATTCGGGCGCTTTAATGTCTTCAAGATTGATACCGCCGAAAGTCGGCTCGAGGCTCGCGATGATGTCGACCAGCTTGTCGGGATCGCGTTCGTTGATTTCGATGTCGAAGACGTCGATGCCCGCAAACTTCTTGAAGAGCACTGCCTTGCCTTCCATCACGGGTTTGGCGGCGAGCGGACCGATATTGCCGAGCCCCAGCACCGCAGTCCCGTTCGTGATGACGCCGACCAGGTTGCCGCGCGCGGTCATGTTGCGCGCTTCGGCAGGGTCGGCGACGATCAATTCACACGCGGCGGCAACCCCCGGCGTATACGCGAGCGACAGATCGTGCTGGTTAAGCAGACCTTTCGTCGGGGTGACCGCAATCTTGCCCGGCGTGGGAAAACGATGGTAGTCGAGCGCGCTTTTACGGAGTTGTTCGTCCATGGGAAGCTGTTCTGGTGGGGGTGTGATTATAACCCAGGGTTGTGCAAAATCCGGCCCGGCCCGGGGCTATCTGCGCCGTGCCCGCCGCCGCCGCAAGCGCTTTTATGCTATTTTCACGCCTCCGCCGTTTGTGGAATCCCGGGTTCGTTTAAGTATGGATACTTCGCCGCGCCTGCGCACCGAGCTTTACCCACCGCTCGAACCGTTTAATGCCGGACGGCTTCAACTCGACCGCATTCACACAATGTATTGGGAGGAGTCGGGCAATCCGCGCGGCGCGCCCGTTGTATTCCTGCACGGCGGTCCGGGTGCCGGCAGCGCACCCAATCACCGCCGGTTTTTCGATCCGGCGCATTACCGCATCGTCATTTTCGATCAGCGCGGTGCGGGACGATCGACGCCGCTCGGCGAAGTGCGCGAAAACACGACGCCGCTGTTGATCGCCGACATCGAGCGATTGCGCCAGCATCTGGGCATCGAGCAATGGGTGGTGTTCGGCGGTTCGTGGGGCTCGACGCTCGCGCTGGCTTACGGCGAGACGCATCCCGAACGCTGCGCAGGATTCGTGCTGCGCGGCATATTCCTGTGCCGCCCAAGCGAAATCGAATGGTTCCTCTACGGACTGCGCAACATCTTCCCGGAAGCCTGGCAGAAATTCACCGCACCGTTGCCGGAAAGCGAGCACGCCGACCTGCTCGAGGGCTACTTCAAGCGGCTGATGAATCCGGATCCTGCGATACATCTGCCTGCCGCGCGCGCCTGGGGCATTTACGAAGGTTCGTGCTCGACGCTGTTGCCGAGCCCCGACACGGTCGCGCACTTTGCGAGCGATGTGGTGGCATTGGGACTCGCGCGCATGGAGGCGCACTACTTCCGCCATGATATTTTTCTGCCAGCCAATTCGCTGCTCGACAATGTCGGGAAGATACGCCACCTCCCGGGTGTGATTGTGCAAGGCAGATACGATGCCGTTTGCCCTATCGTGAGCGCCCACGATTTGCATCGCGCGTGGCCGGAAGCGGATTACATGATCGTACCCGATGCCGGCCATTCGGCATGGGAGCCGGGAATCTGCGCGGAACTCGTCAGGGCGATGGAGAGATTCAAGAGCGCACCATAACCGCCATTAAAAATAACGCGCCTGACGTAATCTATTGCGGCGGCGATCATCGCCGGTTTTACTTGAGAGGGGATTCCATTGCGACTCGTAACATTCACGCCGCGGGCGCACGGTCCGCAACACCTGGGACTGGTCCGCGACGGCAAAGACGTCATCGATCTTAAAAACGCCGGCGGCGAGCCGCCGTTTGACGCCGCCGACATGATCTCGCTGATCGCAGCTGGGGACGCCGCGCTCGCCTGGTTGCGCGATGTCGCATCCAAAGCGAAGAATCCGGTGTCGCTCGCTAAAGTCATCCTGCTGGCGCCGATCCCGCGCCCGCGTAAAAACGTGTTTTGCGTAGGCTGGAATTACGTCGAGCATTTCGAAGAAGGCGCGAAGGCGCGGCCGCACGTGCAGGAAATGCCCGCACACCCCGCATTCTTCAGCAAGGCCCCGACTACCGTGAACGGTCCGTACGCCGACGTTCCGGTGCATCGCGGTGTCACCGAGAAACTCGATTGGGAAGTTGAACTTGGAGTCATCATCGGCAAAGGTGGCATCAACATCAAGGAAGCCGACGCGATGGCGCATATCTTCGGCTACACCGTCGTCAACGACGTGTCGGCGCGCGAAGTTCAGCGCCAGCACGGCCAGCAATGGTTCAAAGGCAAGAGCCTGGACGGGCATTGCCCCATGGGCCCGTGGATCGCGACCGCCGACGAGATCGCCGATCCGCAGAACCTGGACCTCGCGTGCCGCGTGAACGGCGTGACCAAGCAGCAATCGAACACGCGCCATATGTATTTCAAGATACCGCGCATCATCGCCGAGTTGTCGGCCGGACTCACACTGGAACCGGGCGATATCATATGCACCGGCACGCCCGCGGGCGTCGGCCACGCGCGCACGCCGCCGGAATTCATGCAGCCCGGCGACGTGCTCGAAACGGAGATACGCGGCCTGGGGCTGCTGCGCAACAAAATTGCCGGTTGAACGCTAGCTAGATTAACCGAGGAACAAGAATGGATCTGCCAACCACTGCCCGCATCACGATCAAGCCGGTCGGGGCCAGTCTTGGCGCCGACGTCAGCGGGGTCGATCTGTCACAGCCGATCGACCCGGCGATCTTCAAGGCTATCGAGGACGCCTGGCATCAACACCTGGTGCTGCGGTTTCGCGGTCAGCAACTCGACGATCCGCGTTTTCTCGCTTTTGCGCGCAGATTCGGAGAGCTCGACAAAGCGCCGATACACGCGGGGCAAATAGTCGAGGATCCGTTTCCCGAAATTACCGTAATGTCCAACATTAAAGTCGACGGCAAGCCGATCGGCAACCTCGGCCACTACGAAGCCGAGTGGCACACGGACATGTCGTACAACGAACTCACCCCGATCGGCAGCCTCTTGTATGCGATCGAGGTGCCTCCCGTGGGCGGCGACACCGGCTTTTCTAATATGTACGAGGCCTATGACACCCTGCCAGCGGACCTGAAGCGCACGATCGCGTCTCTGCAATGCCGGCACGATTCAAGCCGCAACAGCGCGGGCGAGTTGCGCAAAGGCTTCAAGGACATCAGCGATCCGCGCGAGGCGCCGGGCGCCATCCACCCGCTCATCCGCACCCATCCGGTAACCCGCCGCAACGCGCTGTACCTCGGCCGCCGCCGCAACGCTTGCGTCATCGGGTTACCGCTCGCCGAGAGCGAAGACCTGCTAAACAAGTTATGGGCACATGCCTCGCAAGCGCGCTTCGCCTGGTACCAGGAATGGAAAGTCGGCGACCTCATCATGTGGGACAACCGTTGCGCAATGCATAGGCGCGATGCGTTTGATCCCGAGTCGCGCCGTTTGATGCACCGGACACAGATCAAAGGCGGCAAGCCGTTCTTTGATCCCTCTACGGTTGCCGCGTAAGCCGCGGTTTCGGGCGACCGCCATAAGGTTGCCTATTTTGACTTAGGCGGTTTGGAATTCATCGATTTCGCCGCCGCCTCGCCAGCAGCCTGCAGGCTTTCGAGTGCGGACTTTTGCATCTGCAGCGTCTTGATGGTCATCTGCACGAAGCCGGTGCTCATGGTCAACCAGTTCTCGACGGCTTTGAGTTCGGCGATTTTCTTGTCGATTTCATCCAAGTTCACCGTTGGCGTTATCATGCCCGGCATCGGAAACGACGCGGGATTCCACATTTTCTGCATGAATTCGAACCAATCCTTCGGTACGTCCTGCTCGGCCATGGCGGCCTCCTTTGGGAATCTGATGGGATCACTCTATCATAGCGCCCGCCGCATACCGGCAAACGGTAATGGGTAAAGTCACCCCCCAGCAGGTGCAGGATCTGCTTCGCGAATACCAGCTCGATCACGACGGCCACATCCAGATCGAGAGCGTCGGTGGCAGGACCGCACGCGCCCGCTTCAGGGTCGCGAAGAAACACCTGCGTCCGGGCAATACGGTATCGGGTCCGACTCTGATGGCGCTGGCCGACGTGGCGATGTACGCCGCGCTGCTCGGCGAAATCGGTCTCGTGCCGCTCGCCGTCACGACCAGCCTAAACATCAACTTTCTGCGCAAGCCCGCACAAAAGGATGTTTACGGAGATGCCAAGCTGCTGAAAGTCGGCCGGCGTCTGGCCGTGGGAGAGGTGTCGCTATATTCGGAAGGTGAAACGGAACCGGTCGCGCATGTCACCTGCACTTACTCTATCCCGCCACGCAAAGCGGACGCCGGAACCGAAACCGAATGACATTCGCGGCCACGCCTCTCGCATACATGGAGTTGGCGGTTACTCCGCTTGACACTATATGACGGGCAGGCCCGACCGTCAGCGGCTCCGTTTAAATCGCGGCCGCTAGCGTTCGCGCCGCAGGCTGGTGCGGTGCGGTGCGATTCTGGGTCTCGAACTGGCGCAATACCTGGCCCAGCCTGTCGCGTTCTGCCATCACCTTGCCCGTGTACCCGTTTTCGTTCTCATCGGAAGTGGCGCCCACATAGAGCTGAAGTGCGTCGGCGATGTCACCCGTGCGCCGCAGATACTCTTTGAGTATCTTGGCACCGACCACGATGTTGGCTTGCGGATCGAACGCGACTTTCTCACCGCCCAACGGATCGAACTTGTCGATGTGATAACGCGGGATTACCTGCATGAGGCCTTTGGCACCCATTACACTTTCCGCGAGCGGATTGAACCGCGATTCGACCGCAACCACACCGAGTATCAGCAGCGGGTCGAGCTTCAACTCGGAGCCGATCGCATATGCCTTGGCCACCACGGTGGTGGTCATTTCGGACGACACCCGGTAGCGCCGTGCGAGGTAGTCGCCGACCGCGCGGTACTTGCCCGCGTCGGGCCCCTCAGCCACGGGCGGCACGGTCGGCGCTTCGGCCAGGTTAACAAGCTGCCCCAAGTCCAGAGCGGCGAAGCTGTTGTCGATAGAACTGACAACGCGAACTCCGTGCTGGCTATGGAGAATGACATTCAGGGAAACCAGACAGGCCAGCAACGTGAAGCTGGCTACTGTGTTGCGCGCCCAAGGGGCTAAATGTGGCGCGTCTTGTTCGTCGAACTGTGCGGGGTGTGATTTTGCCATTACGCAAAACCTCCTTTCGTAAATCGCCGGTCAGGTTACTGCCGGCAGAATGCTACCTTGCTGGGGTAACAGCGCTCCTCAAGTGCTTCATCTCGAAACTTAGAAACCACCATAGCTTGTGGTTTCTAAAAAAAATTTTGGCAATTCTAGTGGTTGGCCCAACGATATGCAACAAGAATTTTTACGCTTTTGTGACGTCTGCCGCCATGCCGACCCGATCATGCTGCAACGCAACAGGACGCGGCATTATATGGAATTTCAGGGGTCTGTCAAATCGAATCGATTCGTCGGAACACACGATTGGTGCACCGCATTCCGCTTTGCCGCTTGTTCGACCGCGGCTCACGGGTTAGGTTCGCGCCCAAAAACCCGGGAAATGGTAGATTAACTCAATGATTCAGAAGGTTAAAAGAAAAAACTTTATTTCCCCGGGTTGTTATCATGCCCATGTTGGCGACTTTTCCAAGCGGCAAAGTCTTGCTCAAAACGATCCACGGCCTGCCAGTAAAGGTCGTAAACGCACGGGTCGCAGCCGCTCTGGCAACATGCGCCCGCCTCGGGCTCCGGTGGCGGCGCCGGTGGCGGGTCGTCGTCCTGAATCACTCCCGGATCCCATCCCGCAAGGATTCAGGTAACCGGTAGTCCGGATAGCGCTTCCGGAATTCGGCCAGACTGGCGCGGGCTTCATCGAGCTTGCCCTGCTTGCGTAGTTCCTCGATGCGCTCCAGCCACTTTTCCGGCGTGAGGTCGACATTGCCCTCGAGTTTGTTAAACGACGCTGCCGGCGCTGCAGAGGCCATCGGGCGCGGTGTGGGCGCCGGTTTGGCAGCCGGCGCGACATCTGCCAATTGCTTGGCTCGTGCGCCCGCCGATTGAGCGGGCTCGGCGGAATCTGCGTCGCCGCGATCAGCGCGTGCAGCCGCCGGCGTTGCGGCTCTGCTTTCCATCTTGCCGGCGATGGCACCGACCGCCGGCGCCTTTTTCTCAGGCGTAACCTCTGCCTCGCGCGGCGGTGCGGCTGCCGGAGTCTGTGCCAATTCCTTAAAGGCATCAGACTTGGCCGCCTGTCGCTGCGGCTCCGGCGCCGTGGCCGCTCGATTTTTACGCGCGTCGGCCATCTCGTCCGGTGCATCGCGGCGCTTGGCGAGCCCAGCGGGCTCGGCCCGACTCGCCAGCCTATCCTTCGCCGCCGGCGCGACACGCGCTATAGCTTCCGGTTGGCGAAGACCGGACTGCGGCATGGAATGCGACGGCTTTAGCCCCAGACTTTTCGGCGTCCGCTCTGCCTCCGCGGCGCTGCGGTTGCCGGTCACCTCGTTCTCGTGCGTGACTCCCGACAAATTGAGCTTGGTTTCCGCAGCCGGCACATCCGCGCGCGGCGGCGCAACCAGCTCCGGTGCCTCTTCGCGCATCAGCACAATAAGACTCACGCTCAGCACAATCACCGCAGCAGCCGATAACGGACCGCGCCACGAACGAGCGAACGAAAAGCCGGCCGGCCGCGGCCGTGCACCGACTTCGCGGCGCGCTGCGGCGAGGATCGCCACGTCGAGTGCGGGCGGTGGCGTGTCCTGCGCCGCCGCGCGGTAGACCGCCGTCAGCTTCGCGTTGCGTGCGCTGTCATTATCCGGTCGTTCGTCCATATTCTCAGTCCAGTTGCTGCATGCCTTCCCGTAACTTTACAACCGCATAGCGCAGCCGGCTTTTCGCGGTTTCGCGACTAACGCCGGTAGCCTGCGCGATCTCTTCGACACTCATATCTGACTCCTGCTGCAGTAAAAAAGCTTCACGTTGGGCGGCCGGCAGGCCGTTGATGAGCTGCAGCAGACACCGGGCCTGTTGCCTGAAATCCGCGCTGATCGCCGGGTCGTCGCCCCGCGCGCCGACAACGTCGTCCAGCTGAGGTCCACCATCGGCATCGAACGACGCGAGCGTGGCGCCGCCCTGCGCACGGTAATAGTCGATCAAGCGATTGTGCGCGACCTGGTAAAGATACGTCGTGAACTTGGCCTGGACGGTGTACGTGGCGCGGGCACGAATCACGTTCATCCAGACTTCCTGAAACAATTCCTCCGCCACGCCGGAGTTGCCGCACTGCCGCGCGAGATAGCGAAACACGCCGCCTTTGTGACGCCCGTAGAGCACGTCGAACGCGCCGGCGTCGCCATCGCGGTAGCGCTCCATCAACTCCTCGTCGCTCGTGGTCGGGTTCGCCGGCATAACGGGTTGCCAGTATGCGCAACCCGCCCCACTTGGGCAACCCGCCGACGTGGCGGGCTGCCGGAAAAACTCAGTGCGGATCGGGGACGAACTGACCGGGAAACGGATTGGGCAGCGCGAGCCGCGTCGAATCCCTGATCACTCCCTGCGCCACCAGATTGCGATAGCTGTCGTAGTAAATGGTGATCACTTCGTCGGGGCTGCGCGAAGCGCGTTCGAAATTTGCATAACGCACGACCGAGGTCTCGCTCTGACCATGGCCGGTTCCGAGTTTTTTCGGCTCGGGGGCCGGCACGGCCGGCGCCGACCGCGCGGCATCTGATTCGGTGCGTCCCGCTTGCGCAACCTCGTCCTTCGCGGTGTTCTGCGACTCGCTCGCGGGTGCATCCGCCGACGCTGCCTGGCGCCGACGCTCGAAATACCGGTTGATGCCTGCCGCCGGCTCCGCTTTCTTGCGAAACACCGCGATCCCGATAACGCCGACGTTATCGGGCCGGCCGGTGCGCGCTGCGTACGAATTTTCGAGTTCCGTAAAGAAAAACGCGGCGGTGTGCTGCAGGCTCTTGCGCCAGCCTTTGACGCCGAACGACGTGTAAGGGCTCAGGATGTACCCGGTCTGGCCCCAGTTCGCGGTCTCGCCCGACACGGCATTGACGCCGTCGACAGCGATGACGCTCAGGACCTCCCCTGACTGATTGTTGCGGATATTGACTTGGTATTCGTT
>CAZEAX010000178.1:0-3386 GCA_964510405.1 uncultured Streptomyces sp.
TTTTGAAAAAAAAAGTAACAGCACTTATCTTGTGCGGCGGGAAAGGCGAGCGCCTCAGGCCGCTGACCGATACGTTGCCCAAACCTTTGGTGCCCTTACGAGGTCGCCCGATCCTGAGCTACCTTCTGGATTACCTGAAACAATATGGGGTGCGGGATGTCGTCATCGCCGCCGGATTTCAGGCCGAGATAATACACAAGTTTTTTGACGAAAATTATCGCGACCTGAACGTAAAAATCGTTGATTCGGGCGACGTCGACATCATCGAGCGGATAAAAAGCTGCGCTCCGCACATCGACGACGATTTTCTGCTCCTGTACGGCGACACCGTGGCGGATGTCGATCTTGACCGCCTCCAGGAATTTCATTTTTCCCACGACTTGAAAGCGACTATTACGCTTTGGCCGCTCAAGAGCCAGTTTGGATTATTCGAGCTGGATCCAAACGGCAACGTAATCAATTTTCGCGAGAAGCCGACGTTGAATCAATCGATCAATATCGGGTATTTCTATTACGAGAAGGAAGTCTTGTCCTGGATGAAAGACTTTTCAGGCTACGCGGAGTTTCTGGATTTTCTGGCGAACCAGAGAAAACTGAAAGGCTTCATGCATCACGGCGTCCACCTGACGGTCAACACGCTGCGCGAGCTGGAAGATGCGGAACAGCTGATCGAGGAATTTGATTTTCAATAAGACGGTCGAACGCGAATACGGCGCGCAGCGCGCCTGATTGAGGGAATTCCCGCACGCTTGCAGAATTCCTGCAAGCACATGCAGTTCCGCATTTCCGGCAAAGCAACAGATCATGTGCGAAGCGTTCGCTGTCCCTCGCCGTTTTGTCGCAATAGAAGTTCCGGCAACTTGCCCGACAGCGCTGTCGCCGGGCGAGAATCCAAATTTAAACAACCTAATAAACAACACGGTAGGACGGTATCGGCGGGTTGACGCCGCCTGTTTTGTGATATACTTGACTGCATTACTCTGTCTTTTTTATTGCAGAGCAACTTATCCAGTTTTCTTTCGAGCATTGCCTTGAAAGCGGATGGGCAAGGATCGCGGCGCTAACGGTCCGACAACCCGCCGCAGTGGAGAAAAGTACATGAAGATCGTCCCGATAAAATCCGCGGAAAGCCAGGACACGGGCCGCAAAGCAGCGCGGGTCGTGCGAAGACAGGGCGTCCTGAAAATTGCATTGCTCGACCTGAACCATACGACCAAGGGCCTGCACACCTGCACGATGCCGTTGGGAATCGGCCTGCTCGCCGCATATCTTCTCGAATGCCTGCCCAAAGGCTCGATCGAAGTTAAGTTGTACAAATTCGCCGACGATCTCGCGACCGATCTGGCGCAGAACTTCGACGTCGTCGGGTTCTCGATGTACTCGTGGAACACCCAGCTGAACCGCTTCTACGCGGAACGCCTGAAACAAATAAATCCCAAGGCCGTCGTGGTGTGCGGCGGCCCGAACATCACTTACAAAGATGCGTGGATCAAGGAGTTCCTGCTCGATAACGAGTTCGTCAACTACCTCGTCCCGTTCAACGGGGAAATACCCCTGCTGAAAATCGTCGAGCAGGAAGTGTATGGCCGCGACCCGGAAGCGCCCGGCATTCAGGGGGCGTATTACCTCGAGGGCGATGACAAGCGCGTGGTGTTTAACGAACTCGGCAAGAAGCTCGAATCGCTGGACGTCGCGCCGTCCCCCTACCTCACCGGCCTGATGGACAAGTTTTTCCCCACGGCGCAAAGCCCTTTCAAGCTGGCCCCCTTTATCGAAACCAACCGGGGCTGCCCGTACCAGTGCACGTTCTGCCATACCGCCAATGAGAAATACAACAAATTAATTTACAAGGACAACGGCGTCTTCAAGGCGGAAATGGAGATTTTCGCGGAACGCATGAAGGGCTTTCCCGACATCCCGCTCTACATCGCCGACAACAATTTCGGCATGTTCAACCGGGACAACGAAATCGCCGACATCGTCAGGACATACCAGGACAGCTCGGGCTGGCCGGTTTTTATCGACGTGACGGTCGGCAAGAGCCGCGTCGAAAACATCCTGCAGGTGGTGAAAAAACTGAAGCCCGGGACCTTGTCGGTATTCATGTCGGCCCAGTCGATGACGCCGCAGGTTCTCAAGAACATCAAGCGGAAAAACCTGTCGCCGGAGGATTTTCAATATCTGCAGCACGGCCTGCTGGAATCCACCAAGGGCGAGTCCACGGCCAAGAAGAACACGTCCTCTTCGGGAATCATCATCGGCCTGCCGGGAGAAACCCGGCAGTCGTTTTTCGATACCGTCGAGAAAATCATGGGGATGGGCATCAACAGTTTCATTCCCTATACCCTGATGGTCCTCAAGGGCACGCCGCTCGGCGACGACATCTACGAGCAGCGCGACGAATATACGGTAAGACACCGCATCGTCCCGCAGCAGTTCGGCAAATACGAAGGGCGCCTGATTCTGGATACCGAAGAAGTCGCCGTGGGCACGCCCACGATGACCTACAACGACTATCTGGAATGCAGGTCGCTTTGCTTCTTCCTGCAAGTCGTGTACGGAAACGATTTGTTCCAGAACCACATCCAGCTGCTGAGAAATCACTCCTGCGATGTCTTCCAGTGGCTGCTGGACATCATGGCAACCGTGCGCAAGGACCAGGGGAAACTGGGCCGGCTCTTCCAGGCTTTTTATGACGACACTCACGGGGAACTGTGGGAATCGGAAGAAGCGCTCTGCAAATTCTTTGAAAACGAAGAGAACTACGCGGCCCTGCTGGACGGAAAATACGGGGCCAATCTCATGACCAAATACACCTATCTGTCGCGCATGGAATGCTTCGACGAATGGGTGGAGGTCGTGTTCCGGCAAACCCAGGACACGTTGCTGGCAAAAATCGTCGACGACAGCCAGCAAAAAGATGTCGCCGGCTTTCTCGGCGAATTCAAGGAATATTGCCTGCGCGTAAAAAATATCGCGCGGTTCTTCGAGGATGGGTTCGACGCGAAGCCGTTTACGCTGCGCCTGCGCTACGACTTCGAAGACGTCGATCCGCTGAGCGTCCTGAATACGAAGAGCGAAATGGCCGACGTGACGTTCGCGTTTTCGGAAACGTCCCGATCGATCATCGACAATATCAAGCGGGACCCGAACTGGAGTTACAAACTCAAACACCTTATCCGCATGAAGAACGGCGCGGAAAGCCTGTATCCCAGGGCCTCGAATCCCGAGGCGACCGCCGGAATCGCCGCGTCCGTGAACAATGCGGCAGCAGGGCCGGAACGGGAATTCGCGGCCGGCGCAAAAGAGCAGGCCACCCGCGATCAATCGTGGCGGTTGTAGTTGCGCCGGAATAACCGGCCGTACTTTTAGCGCGCGAATTTAAA
>CAZEAX010000178.1:3486-7579 GCA_964510405.1 uncultured Streptomyces sp.
TAAAGCTTCAAACCTCCCGGTTTCAAGTGGCCTATATAATGCCAATTGAGCGTGCCGCGGATTTGGCCGGACGCTCGCTGATACCCGGGTTATGGAGCCTCTTTGAAAAAAATACTCGTTACCGGTGCGGACGGATTTATCGGTTCGCACCTCACCGAAGCCCTGGTGCGCGCGGGACACGATGTCCGCGCGTTCGTCCTCTACAATTCGTTCAATTCGTGGGGCTGGCTGGACGAATGCGGCGAGGATGTGAAAGGAAAATTCGACGTGTTCGCGGGCGATATCCGCGATCCGAACGGCGTGCGAACGGCCATGAAGGGCTGCGATACGGTGCTGCATTTGGCGGCGCTGATCGCGATTCCCTACTCGTATCATTCGCCCGACACTTACGTCGACACCAATATCAAGGGCACGCTTAACATCGTGCAGGCGGCGCGCGATCTGGAGGTGGCCAGGGTCGTGCACACTTCCACCAGCGAGGTCTACGGCACCGCGAAATTCGTGCCGATCACGGAGGACCACCCTCTTCAAGGCCAGTCACCCTATTCGGCCAGCAAGATCGGCGCCGATCAAATCGCGATGTCTTTTTACACGTCTTTCGGTACTCCGGTCAGCATCATTCGCCCGTTCAACACCTACGGCCCCCGCCAATCCGCGCGCGCAGTGATTCCAACGATCATCACCCAACTGGCCGCGGGCAAGCGATCGATCAAGCTCGGCGCGCTGCATCCGACGCGCGATTTCTCGTTCGTCCGCGACACCGTTGCCGGATTCATCGCGGCGGCGGGATCAGCTGCAACGGTCGGAGAAGTGATCAATCTCGGCAGCGGTTTCGAGATTTCCATCGGCGACACCGCGTGGACCATCGCCTCGGTCATGGGCGTTGAGTTGGAGATCGCCAGCGACGACCAGCGCTTGCGCCCGGAAAAAAGCGAAGTGGAGCGGCTCTGGGCGGCGGCGGAAAAAGCCCGCAAGCTGACGGGCTGGGCGCCGGCCTACGGCGGCGTCGACGGTTTCCGCCGCGGACTGACTGAAACGATCGAGTGGTTTCGCCAGCCCGCAAATCTCGCCCGCTACAAGCACGAGCTCTACAACATCTGAAATCCTGCCAACGCCGGATCGTCGCATGTGCCGGAGGCCCGCGTGAGCGGGTTTGAATGGACTAAAATACGATGCTATTCCGTACCCTGGCAGCCTGATGCTCGACTTATTGTTCCTCATTCCCGCCCGCGGCGGATCGAAGGGGATCCCCAAGAAAAACATCGCCGAGGTCGGCGGCCGCCCGCTGATCGCCTGGTCGATTGAGGCCGGACTTGGCACCCGCCATCGCGGCCGTGTAATCGTGTCGACCGATTCGGCGGAAATCGCGGACGTTGCACGCGGGTGCTCCGCTGAAGTCCCGTTCATGCGCCCGGCCGAGCTCGCGAATGACGATGCGACCAGCCTCGATATGGCGCTGCACAGCCTGCAATGGCTGGAAAAAAACGGGCATTACCGGCCCGCTTACCTCGTGCTGCTGCAACCCACTTCACCATTGCGCGAGCCGGGCGACATAGACGCTGCGATCGAAATTGCAATGGTGAAAGATGCCGATGCCGTCGTGAGCGTGTCGCCGGCTTCATCCCATCCTTACTGGACGAAAACGCTCGGGAGCGACGGCCAACTGCAGGACTTCATGCCCCCGCCGAAACCGTCGATGCGCCGCCAGGAATTGCCCGAAGTTTTCGCTCTCAACGGAGCGATTTTTCTCATCAGACCGGAAGTTCTTATCGCGAAGAAGACGTGGTATCCGGAAGGCACTTACGGCTACGTGATGCCGCCGGAGCGCGCGCTCGACATCGACACTCCCTGGGATTTGCGGTTGGCGGATCTCGTCATGCGTGACCGCATGAGCGTGCAATGACATGACCGGATTCACTCCTCACATCGAAAAGCTGTTTATTCCGCCGGGCGCCACCGTCCGGCAGGCGGCGGCTTGCATCAACGAGAACCGCAAAGCGCTTGCCGCGATGGTGGTGGACGAACACCGCAAGCTGGTCGACATCATTACCGACGGGGACATACGGCGCGCAGTCCTCGATGGCTTGAGCCTGGATACCCCGGTGTCCGTCCTGAAATCGCGCAAGGCGCCGAGCCCGTTTCCGGTGCCGATCGTTGCTCCCGCAAGCATGAACAAACTGGAACTGCTGGCGTTCATGCGTTCGCGCAATGCGCAGCAGCTGCCGCTGGTCGACGCGGAGGGCCGCGTCGTGGACCTGGTGAAACTGAGCGATCTATTGCAGACCGACGTAACGACGATCCAGGCAGTCGTGATGGCCGGCGGCCTGGGCACGCGATTGCGCCCGTTGACCACCGACCTCCCCAAGCCGATGCTGCCGGTCGGCGACCGGCCGCTGCTCGAACTGACGATCGAGCAACTCAAAGCGGCCGGCATTCAGCGGGTAAACGTCACGACCCATTTCCAGCCCGAAAAAATCAAGGACCACTTCGGCAACGGCCGGGAGTTCGGCGTCGATATCACTTATCTGAACGAAGACACGCCATTGGGCACGGCGGGCGCGCTGGCGATGATCGAAGAAACCGCCGATCCGCTGCTGGTGATCAACGGCGACGTGCTGACCCAGATCGATTACCGCGCCATGATGGGTTTCCACACCGAACACCAGGCCGATCTCACGGTCGCCGTGCGGCAATACGCAATACAAGTACCCTACGGCGTACTGGAGTGCGACGGGCCCAATGTCAAAACCGTGCGCGAAAAACCCACCTACAACTACTTCGTGAGCGCCGGCATCTATCTGCTCCAGCCCTCGGCGTGCAAGCTGATTCCGCGCGGATGCCACTTCGACATGCCGGATCTCATCAACAAGCTGATCGAATTGAAACGCACCGTGGTGAGTTTCCCGATCGTCGAATACTGGCTCGATATCGGCCGGCACGTTGATTACGCGCAGGCCCAGAAAGACGTCGAGTCTGGACAGTACAAGCAATAGCCCAATCAAACCGGAGACATGCAATGCAGGAAATCGTCATCGAAAACCGGCACGTCGGACCCGATTACCCGCCCTTCGTGATTGCCGAGGTCGGCATCAATCATGAAGGCAATTTCGACAAGGCCATCCAAATGGTGGATGCGGCGGTGGCGGCGGGCGCCGATTGCGTGAAGTTTCAGTGCCACATCACCGAGGACGAAATGATCCCGACGGACATGACGCCGGGCGAGATCTCCAAGGAAAAGCTGTGGGACATCATCAAGCGCTGCGAGCTCACCGCCGACGAGGAACGCGCGGTGCAGGCCCATTGCAGGAAAAAAAATATTCTCTACCTGAGCACGCCGTTCTCGCGCGCCGCCGCCGACCGCCTCAATGGCATGAACGTGCCGGCATTCAAGATCGGCTCGGGCGAATGCAACAATTACCCCCTGCTCGACCACGTCGCGCGCATGGGCAAGCCGATCATTCTGTCGACCGGCATGAACAATCTGGATTCGATCAAACAGTCGGTGCAAACCATCGCCGCGCACAATTGCCCGCTGATGCTCATGCATTGCACTTCGATGTATCCGACGCCATACGACAAGGTGCGACTCGGCGCGATCAAGGACTTGCAGGATGCGTTTGCGCTGCCGACGGGTTTGAGCGACCACTCGATCGGCATCTACACCTGTCTCGGCGCCGTCGCGCTGGGCGCCTGCGCGGTGGAAAAACATTTCACGATCACCCGCAGCTGGCCGGGACCCGACGTTCCCATTTCAATCGAGCCGGCGGAGCTGGCCGATCTGGTCAAGGGAACGCGCGCGGTATGGCAGGCGCGGGGCGGCGCAAAGACAATTCTGCCGGAGGAAAAACCGGTCATCGACTTCGCCTATGCCACGGTGGTTACCATCAAACCCGTCGCCAAGGGCGACACGTTCACCAAGGAAAACACCTGGGTAAAACGGCCCGGCACCGGCCCGATTCTGGCAAAAGATTTCGAGCGCGTAATCGGGCGCCGCGCAATCCGCGATTTACCTTCGGACGTACACGTGGCGCCGGAAGACGTAGCCGGATTCTAGTCACGTGAATCTTAATGTCCTCGTCACGGGTGCCGGCGG
>CAZEAX010000178.1:7679-9188 GCA_964510405.1 uncultured Streptomyces sp.
CGTAGCCGGATTCTAGTCACGTGAATCTTAATGTCCTCGTCACGGGTGCCGGCGGGTTAATCGGCAGGCAACTTGTGCCCGCGCTGCTCTCGCGCGGCCATCGGGTAGTGGCGGCATACCGGCAAGCGCCTGCGGCGGCAATTCCGTGCCATGCCGTGATCGGGGATTTGTTCGACGCGGCGGTACGTGCAGAAGCCTTCAGCGCATTGCGCGACAACAACGCCAACGAATGTGCGGTCGTTCATCTCGCCGGCCTCGCCAACGCGGCGACCGCGCGGGCCAACCGGACCAATGCGTTTGTCGCAAACGCCGTGCTCACCCGGAATATGCTCGAGTCCGCGCTCGCCGCGGGAGCAAAGCGATTTCTGCTTGCGTCGACAGGTTATGTTTACGGCGACGGCGCGCATGAACCTTTTCGGGAAACGCAGCCGCCGCAGCCGCGTTCGGTTTACGCGGCAACCAAGCTTGCCGCGGAAGCGATGGTGCATGGCTATGCCTGGGAAGGACAAATAGCGGGGGAAATTCTGCGCATCGCCAACGTATTTGGCGCGGACAGTCCCGCGGCGACCGTCAGCGGGCGCATCCTGTCGCAACTGCGCCGGGGCGAGCCGGTCACCGTGGCGTCGCGCCAGCCGGTGCGCGATTTCATTTTCGTCGCGGATGTGGCGGCGGCGATTTGTGCGATGCTCGAATCCACCGCGTCCGCCGGTTGCCGCGTCACCAATGTGTCGACCGGCATCGGCGTCAGCGTCGGGCAGTTCGTGGATACCGCCATCGCTGCGGCAGGAAGCAACGCCGCCCCGGTGCCGCCCGCCACGGAAGCCGGGGAGGATAGTCTGATATTATCGAACGAACTTATCCGCAACCGTACCGGCTGGAGCCCGCGCTACTCGCTTTTCGAGGGGCTGAAATGCTGCCTCAGCGCGGCCTGAGTTCCCCCGCTAAAATCCGCCTGTCTTCTTTAAGCGAACAACATGCGCAAGATTGCAATTTACACGGGCAACCGTGCGGAATACGGGTTGCAGTACCCGATCATCAAGGCCATTGCGGCCAGACCCGACCTTGAATACTTCCTGCTCGTTTCCGGCGCGCACTTGCAGGAAGACTTCGGCTACACCAAGAAAGAAATCGAAAAAGACGGGTTCAAAGTCTACGGCGACGTTCAGCTCACGATGGAGGGCGACACGTTGTTCGCGACTGCGCAGGCGATCGGCAGCGGAATCCTGAGCCTGAGCAAGATGCTGGCGCAGATTCGTCCCGACTTTCTGGTCGTCTATGCCGACCGCTTCGAAGGCTTCTCGGCGGTAATCACCGGCACGCAAATGAACATTCCCACCGCTCACATCGAGGGCGGCGACCTGACCGAGGGCGGCGCGCTCGATGATTCGGTGCGGCACGCGATGACCAAACTCGCCCACCTGCATTTCACCACCAACGAACAAGCCGCCGAGCGCGTGCGCCGCATGGGCGAAGAACCCTGGCGGGTTTTCAACGTCGGCTTCCCCGCGC
>CAZEAX010000179.1:0-9180 GCA_964510405.1 uncultured Streptomyces sp.
TTTCGTTCGTTTCGTTCAAGCATCTGCAATTCGATTTCGTGAAAATCGACGGTACGATCATCCAGAATATTCTGCGCGAGCGTTCCGACCTCGCCAAAGTGCGCGCGATCGCGCTCGCCTGCGGTTCTCTCGGCGTGTGCACGATCGCCGAGTTCGTCGAATCCGCAGAGACGCTCGCGCGGCTGCGTGAAATCGGCATCGACTATGCGCAGGGATTCGGCATCGCTACGCCGGGCCCGATCGATAAAGCGGGCTAGCGCGCCTCACGTCAGGAATTGCCCGATGCGGTTTCGGAAAATTCCGAGCGGTCCCGCCTCGCGGCGAGAACAAATCCCTTTTTCAACCGGTGTTCGCGTGATGGCGCGGGTAGCGGTTCGGCTATTCTGCAGGCATACGAAAAAGAGATTATTCAGGAGACCTTGATGAGCACCTACAAGATTAACGCAGGGCGATCCCGGCGCAATTCGAACCCGCAACTGGACGGCATCGCGTTGCGGCCGTCGCAGCGGCGCTATGCGCAGGCGTCTCTGCGTTCTGCCGAACGGGTCGCCGATGCGATTGTCAACACGACCGCGAAAATCGGCGCGCTGTGCGGCGCGGTCGCCGAGCTGAGCATCGGTTCAGCGGAAAACGTCGCCGGCGCGATCATCAAAATCGTCGACGCCGCGCAACACCGCGGCAACGCGCACGGCTGAGCGCCCGCCTCATGCTGGTCACGCAGCTGCCGGCAACGGCGCGCGGCAAGTTCGCCGCCCACCTGCTCGCGCTGGGGGCCGAAGACCGCCGGCTGCGCTTCGGTTGCGCGATGGCGGATGCAGCGGTCGAAAAATATGTGCAGAACCTGGATTTCCGCCGCGACGCGCTGTTCGGCGTATATGGAATCAACCTCGACCTCGCGGGCGCATGCCATGTCGCGCAAGCGGGCGATCTCGCGGAATTCGGCGTCAGTGTGTCCACCGGTGAACGCCGGCGCGGCATCGGCTCCGCCCTGGTGGCACGCGCGGCATTGCACGCCCGCAACGCCGGCATCGGTGCGCTGTTCATGCACTGCCTGAGCGAAAACCGCAGCATGATGCGCATAGCGCATCAACTCGGCATGCGCGTGATCACGGAATGCGGCGAATCGGACGGACAGCTCGTGTTGCCGGCGCGCGACTTTCAGTCGGTTTTCGACGAAATGGCGCAGCAGGGACTCGCACTGTACGATTACTCGTCGAAAGCGGGGATCGCTGCGGCGCGGCTGCTTTTTCGCGAAGCCATGATCGGTCCGGCCCGGATTACCTGATGTACCGCCCATCAACTCCGCGGACGCCCCGTCGCCACGGCGAACTACAAATTACCTGACAAAAATCAAGCTGCTGACCCGCGCATACTGGTAGGCTCGTTTCCGGTTCATCTCACGAGGGTTGCAACACCGACCAGGGCGACCGCGGCCGGGCATCCCCGCCTGACCGATTTTTGGGGCGGCCAGTTCCTCCTGGTCGCCGCGCGATTTTTTCGCGAGCCGGCGTTTTGACAAATCGGGATGCCCGCGCCGGCCGACGCCGTCATCGAACCCGGCCGCTGCCCGGATGAATTTCTCGCTGTCCGCTTGCCCGTCAGCCGCGCGCACAATGCGCGCCATCGCCATTGCGGTCCATGCCGGTCGCGGTAATATACGCGCTCGAAAAGGGAGGAGACCATGGCGTCAAGGACGATATTTACCGGTGCACTCGCTGTCGCGGTCTGGTTGTGCATGCCGCCGGCCGCATCCGCGCAAACCATCATCGAACAGGCGGCAGAACACCGGCTGCAGCTCGATTTCCGGGTGAACGAAGCAGCACTGGCGAAAATGCTGCCGCCGGGATGGGAAGCCGTGATTGCGACGCAGGGCCCCGCCAAGGACGCCAACCTGCGCATGATCTTCATCGACCGCGTCGCCATCATGGACGGCGGCGGCAAGCCCGCGGCGCGGCCAACCGCGCGGCTCGTTTATCTCGCGATTCCAGTCAAGCCGACGGCGGGCGGCGCGGCCGGACAGATGATCATCCACGGACTTACCGAGCATGCCGCGGACAGCCCGGGGGCGTTCGGCGTTTATCAGCACGCGAGCACCGCCAGGATGTCGCGCACCGCCTCTGCCGCGGCTGGCGCAATGACGGGCTCCGAAGACTGGGAATTTGCGGCGGCGAGCGGCGAGCGCATGGAAGTGCACGTCGAATACGAGCGCGGGCCCGCCGTCAAGGGCGGCGCCGAGGTGAAGTTTTTCCATCCGGCCGACCCGTCGAAATTCCAGATTTTCAAGACCGACCAGGCGATCGACATCATGCGCAATGCGACGACCAATCCGCCGGACCACATCAGGAAATTCTCCTACCAAGCGGGCGGCGGCAAAATCGCGGCGCTGTTCGACGGCACGGAGAAGGTGGTGAGCTGGGATTCGTTTCCTTGGTACATCCGCACGGTAAGCACGCCTTGATGTATTCTCGCCGCTCAAGCACAAACCAACCAAGGACTGCCGCATGAAATACGAATGCCTGCTGTACGAAGTCAAGGACCGCATCGCCACCCTCACCCTCAACCGCCCCGACCGCCTCAATGCGCTCGGCGGAACGCTGCGCGAAGATCTCTACGCTGCGGTCATTGCGGCCGGCGCCGATCCGGACGTCGGCGTCATTGTGATCACCGGGGCCGGACGCGGCTTCTGCTCCGGCGGCGACGTCAAGTCGATGAGCGAAAAGGACCAGGCGGGCCAGTCGTCGACCACCAACGAACGCATGGCGCCCGTGCGCGACCGCTGCGTGCTCGCAATGCGCGACTGCCCGAAACCCATCATCGCGGCGGTCAACGGTGCGGCGGCAGGCGCCGGCATGAACCTGGCGCTCGCCTGCGATATGCGGATTGCTTCCAGCTCCGCGAAATTTTCGCAGGCATTCGTCAAGCGCGGCCTCGCGCCGGATTGGGCGGGATCGTATTTTCTGCCGCGAGTCGTCGGCAGTGCGAAAGCGTGCGAGCTTATTTTTACCGGCGATTCGATCGACGCCGCTGAAGCGTTGCGTCTCGGCATCGTGAACTCGGTGGTCGCGCCCGAAGAACTGATGAATGCGGCGTACATGCTTGCGCGCAAAATCGCCGCAGGGCCGCCCGTGGCGATCGCGCTGTCGAAGCGCGCGATACACAAAAATCCCGACGGCAGTCTGCGCGAGGCGCTCGAATTCGAAACCTACGCGCAGATCATCTGCAAGGACACCGAAGACTCGAAGGAAGGCGTCAAGGCGTTCGTCGAAAAACGCGCGCCGGTGTTCCGCGGAAGATAGCCGGCGCATTTCTGCCCGCGGCGTTGCCCGCGTGCGGCAATTGCGGCACAATCGTCCGCACAAAAGCCGCATCCATCGCGGCAGGGGGAGTCCGTGCTCATCGCACTGCTGATCGTACATGGCCTGTTCGCGGTCGCGCTGCTCGGCGCGATCACGCACCAGACCGCGGCTACGTGGCTGCCCGCGCGCAAGCAGGCGGGCTCGTTCGGCGGGCGGTTCCGCGCGGTTGGCGCGGCCGGCTACACGAACGCCATCGTCGCGTTGTACGCGTGCACGTTCGTGCTGGGCGCGATCATCTATCCCGAGTTTCGCATGTCGATTCGCGGTGTGCTCGAAGAACTCGAAGTGCCCGCCGCGATGGGAGCGTTCGAACTGAAGGAACATTTTGCGGTGATCGGGCTCGCCGCCCTGCCCGCCTACTGGAGTTTGTGGCGGCAGCCGCTGGCAGAAGAACATGGCCGCGCGCGCAAAGCGCTGACATCCATTCTCGCCTTCATCATCTGGTGGAACTTCCTGGTCGGTCATGTCGTGAATAATTTCCGCGGGTTCGGCGCGTGAACCGGCCGCGTTCTGCCGCTTTTCTCGCGATCGTTTTTACGGCGGTCTATGCATTCGCCTATGTGATCGCCGTCTGGCAAAACTACGCGCTCTTCACTTACCATCCGGCCACGGGCGCATTGGCGCTCGGCGTCGAAAAGCCGCACGACGGCCCGGCCATGTACTGGTTTGGCTGGATGGCAACGGCGGGCCTCGCCGCAGCCGGCGCATGCCTGATCGCGTGCCTCGTGCCTGAACGCTACGCGCGACGCGTCGGATCGGGCTGCTCGTGGACAGTGCCGCTCGGCGTGCTGTTTTTTTTCGCGTACCTTTTGCGCGGGTATTTCCTGCGCTGACCACTCTGAACCGGGAGACCGCAATGTCGAACTTGAAAACCGCGCTCATCACCGCATTCGCCTGCTGCGCAATCGCGGCGCCCGTCGCGCGCGCCGCGGGCGAGATGGGCGAAGCCAACCACAAGGACGAAGGCATCCGGTTCTTCGGTTTCGTCAAAGATGCCGCGGGCAAGCCCGTCGTCGAAGCGAAAGTCACCGCCCAGATCAAGGACGGCATCAAGTACGTGACGCACACCGCGAAGAACGGCATGTATTCGTTCGGCGGCTTCAACAAGTCCGTCAAGCCCGACGACGTCACGATTACATGCGACAAGGAAAAATTCCAGCAGGCGAAGGTCATCCGCAAAACACCCGCAGGGGGCAAAGCGGTCAAATCGGTGGAAACCGAATGCCGCATGCAAGCGGGTTAGCATGCGCGCGACGCCGTTGCGCAAGTTCGCCGTCAGCGGCGCCCTCCTGCTGCTGGCGGCCTGCGCCGGCGCGCAGGCACAGACTGCGAACCTGACCGGCCGCATCACCTCCGCCGCGGAGACGCGCATGGAAGGCGTGCTGGTCAGCGCGCGCAAAGCCGGCTCCACCATCACCCACACCGTCGTCAGCAAAGCGCGCGGCCGTTTCGACTTCGCGCCGGCGCAGCTCGCGGCGGGACGTTACGAACTCAGGATACGCGCGGTCGGATTCGAACTCGACGGCGCGGCAACGGTCGATGTGCCGGCGGCGGACGTCGAGCTTAAATTGCGCAAGACGAGCGATCTCGCCGCGCAACTCACGAATACCGAGTGGTTCATCAGCATGCCGGGCACCGCCGAGCAGAAGCGCCCGCTGATCGAATGCATGAGCTGCCACACGTTCGAGCGCATCGCGCGCAGCAGGCACGATGCGAAGGCGATGTACGAAGTGCTGCAGCGCATGGCGACCTACGCGATCAACACGACGCCCGAACGCCGGCAGAAACGCGCCAACCCGCGCAAGTTCGACGAACCCACGTTCCGGCGTCTCGCCGCGTATCTCGCGTCGATCAATCTCAGCAAGGGGACAACCTGGAGTTACCCGCTGAAAACGCTGCCGCGCCCGCGCGGGCGCGCGACCCGCGTGCTCGTCACCGAGTACGACCTGCCGCGGCGCACGATCGCGCCGCACGACGTGGTGACCGACGCCGCGGGTATTGCGTGGTACTCGAACTTCCTCGAGAACACTTTAGGCCGGCTCGATCCGCGCACGGGTGCGCACACGGAATTCACGTGGCCGACGATCAAAAAGGGTGCGCCGGAAGGCTCGCTTGCAATGGAGCCCGACGCTGACGGCAACTGGTGGCTCGCCGCGATGTTTCAGACCGGCCTCGTGCGGTTCAACGTGAAGGACAACACGTTCAAAGTGTTTCCGCTGCCCGCAGATCTCGACAACGGCGACGCACAGCAGTCGATGGTCCAGCCGCGCCAGGCGCATGTCGACGGGAAAGTATGGACGACGGAGATCGGCCGCCAGGTGATCCTGCGGCTGGACATCGCGAGCGGCAAATACGAAATGATCGACCCGTTCAAATACATGCCGGAGGGAACCAATCATTCGCCGTACGGCCTGGCCGCCGACGACAGAAACAATCTTTTTCTGATGGATTTCGGCGACGAAGTGATCGCGCGCATGGACGCCAGGACCCTGCAGACGACGATCTACCCGACGTCGGCGCCGCGCTCGCGCCCGCGCCGCACGATGCGCGACGCGCGGGGCCGCATCTGGTTCGCCGAATACGCGGCGAACAAAGTCGCGATGTTCGACCCGGTCAAAGAGACGTTTAGGGAATGGGACGCGCCCACGCCGTTCACGTATCCGTACGACGTGTTTCTCGACAAAAACAACGAGCTGTGGGCGGGCTCGATGTCGAGCGACCGCGTGCTGCGGCTCGCGCCCGCGACCGGCAAGTCCGTGGAGTACCTGCTGCCGCGCCAGACCAACGTGCGCCGCGTATACGTCGACGACGCGACAACGCCCGTCACGTTCTGGGTCGGCAGCAATCACGGCGCGTCCATCGTGAGGCTTACGCCGCTCGATTGAGCTGCGCCGCATTCGCGCATCCGGTTGTATTTATTCGCCGCTGGTGGGATAGTTACCGGCGGTTGCAGGCGACACCACAAATAAAAACCGCAGGGAGGGGAACATAAATGAAACACCTTGTATCGGCGCTGTCACTCGCGCTGGCCGCATCTGTCCCGGGCGCTTGCGCGCAACCAGCGGGCGGCGATCTCAACCAGGCGCAGCTACTCGGGCGCCAGGTCTTCGCGCAATCGTGCGGGGTCTGTCATTTGCAACCCTCGCTCGGCGTCAAAACCTACGCGCCGATGCTGAACAAGGCGTCCGCGGCCGGCAATGACGACGTGATGCGCGCCTTCATCGTCAATGGCTCCGACCGCATGCCCGCGTTCAAGCATTACCTCAAGCCGGCGGAAATCGACGCGATCGTCGCCTATTTAAGGACCGTGCCCGTGCCGGTTGTGCGCGCGGCGAACGGACCGCAAAAAAAGGAGGATTCCGATGATTAAGATTACAGCGCTACTGGGGTCGTGCGTAACGGCCCTGCTCGCGGCGACGGCGGTCCACGCCGCCGATCAGGTGTTAAGCGGTGCGATCGCGGCGCCATCCGGCCAGAAGCTCGAAGGCGTCACCGTATCCGCCAAGCTTGAAGGTTCCACGATCACGACGAGCGTGTATACCGACACCGCGGGCGTTTACGTATTCCCGCCGCTGCCCGCGGGCAAGTACCGCGTGTGGGCGCAGGCCCTCGGTTTCGAGACGAGCAAGGGCGCCGTCGAGCTGACCGCCGCGCGGCGCCAGAATTTCACGCTGCAGGAAATCACGGACGCCGAACGGCGCTACCGCCAGCTGCCGGGAGAGATGATGGTCGCGGCGCTGCCCGAGGCCACACCCGAAGACGCGCACATGAAAAGAATTTTCATGAACAACTGCACCGGGTGCCACGCGACGGGCTACGCGCTGCAGTTCCGGTTCGACGAAGCGGGCTGGAGCAAGATCATCGACCTGATGAAAGTCGTGCCGGTCACCGGCGTATATCCCGGTCCGACCGCCAAACCCAACCAGATATTGCAGCACAACCAGAAGCAGCTCGCCGCCTACCTCGCGCGCGCGCGCGGGCCGGGCGAATCGTCGATGAAGCTCGTGTCACGCGCGCGGCCCACCGGCGAAGCGGCGCGCGCCGTGTGGACGCTCTACGATCTCACGCTCAATCCCGATGCCGGCATAGGCACGAAGTACAACGCCAACGACGGCACCGACTGGACGCTCGGCACCACTTCGAAGCTCGGTCAAATGCCGCACGACGGCGGCATGGGTCTGGACGGCACGCTCTACTTCACCGTCAACAATCCCAACCGGCTGGCGACAATCGGCAAGGTCGAACCCAGAACGGGTGCGATCAAGTACATCAAAGCCGACGCCTCGAACGGGCGGGCCGCCAACGCGCACGGGCTCGTGCGCGACGAAGCGGGCAATTTCTGGTTCGACGTGAACCCGGGGCGGCGCGCGCTCGGCAAGCTGGACGTCGCGACCGATACGATTACTATTTACCAGACGCCGGAGAGCATGTCGCCGCTGGGCGGGGCCGTGACCATGGATGTGGACGGCAAAGGCAAGATCTGGGCGTCGACACCGACGGGTGCGGTGCGCTTCGATCCGGTGGCCGAGAAGTTTACCGAATTCAAGTCGCTCATTCCCGCCAAAAACGACAAAGGCTCGGCCCAGACATACGGCGCCGCCGGCGACCGCGACGGCAACGGCTGGTGGGCGCAGATGGCGATGGACACGATCGTCAAAGGCGACGTCGAAACGGGCAAGGCCATCCAGATCAAGCTGCCCGCCGCCAAGGTGGACCGCATCCCGGCCGAAGAACGCGCGTTCTACGAAACCGTGAACGACCTGGGTTTCAACGCACCGGTGCCGTGGGCGCAGGGCCCGCGCCGCATGGGCACGGACAAGAATGCCAACGTGCTGTGGGTCGGAAATTCGTGGGGCGCAAACTTCGCGCGCATCGACACCAAGACGATGGAAACGCGGCTCGTCCCGTTTCCCGACCCGACGATGCAGCCGTATCACATCACGGTCGACAGCAAGCACAACGTATGGGGCAATTTGTGGACATCCGACCGGATCACCAAACTCGATCCCAGCAACAACCAGTGGACGATGTTCGATCTGCCGGTGCGCGGCACCGAAATCCGCCACATCTCGCTGCTGGAGAAAGGCGACAAACTCTTCGTCGTGATGCCGGTCTACCGCTCGAGCCAGATGGGGGTGATGACCGTGCGCAGCGAAGCCGAACTCGCGGCGCAGGCGGCAGCCGCACGCTGATTCTGCAGCCCCTCTTCCCGGGGGGACTCTGAGCCCGGCGGCTTCAAGCCGGATTGCCGGCGCGCGGCGACTTTGGTCTCGCTGAAGCGGTCGTCGGGCAGCAACCCGAATTCGAAGAGGCTCGCCTTGACCCGCGCGTAGGGGATGTCCGCGGGCGACTGGCGCGCGAGCCGGAAATTACGAGCGGCCTTCTGCCGCGGCCTTGGTATCAACTGCGCGCAACGCCGGACGCGCGAGCGACGGCGGGCGCAATTGCGAGTCGACGAACTGCAGGCATTGCGGCCCGAGCTGGTCGATGGTGCTGCAACCGAGCAGCGCCATGTTGCGGCTGATTTCATCGCGATAAATCTCGAGCGCGCGCGCCGCCCCCGCTTCGCCGCCGGCGGCAACTCCATAGAGCGTCGAGCGGCCGACCATCACTGCATTGGCACCGAGTGCCAGCGCTTTAACCACGTCGCTGCCGCGGCGGATGCCGCTGTCCATGAACACGGTTGCGCGCTTGCCCACCGCGTCGACGATTTCCGGCAGCACTTCGATCGGCGACACGATGCCGTCGAGATTGCGCCCGCCGTGGTTCGACACGTCGATGCCGTCGGCGCCGTGATCCACCGCCATCGCGGCGTCCTGCGGGT
>CAZEAX010000180.1:0-9174 GCA_964510405.1 uncultured Streptomyces sp.
GTGGCCGAATGCGGGTCGGACGTGCGAGCCATCGCGACAGTGTACTTGTCGTTCTTCAGCTTGTTGTCGGCTTCGTTCTTGATCTGGGCGCCGGTCGGTTTCTGCTTCATGCCGGGCTCGAAGCCGCCGCCCTGGATCATGAAGCCGTCGATTACGCGGTGGAAAATTGTGTTGTTGAAATGCCCGCTTTTGACGTAGCCGATAAAATTTTCGACGGTGACGGGCGCCTTGGCGGCATCGAGTTCCAGCGTGATGACGCCGTGATTGGTGTGGAGCTTGACCATGGTGCTTCCTTTACTTGGCGGCCGGTTTGTCGGCGGATAGGAGTTTGGCGTCTTCGATGACGACGGGTTTGCGCGGCACGTTCTGGTGCGGGGGCGGCCCGTTGCCGGTGTCGACGGCCTCGATCTTCTTCACCACGTCCATGCCCTTGACGACTTTGCCGAACACGGCGTAACCATAACCGTCAGGATTCGGCCGGTTGAGCCCTTCGTTGTCGACCGCGTTGATGAAGAACTGGGCGGTCGCCGAATTGGGGTCGCCGCGGCGCGCCATCGCAATGGTACCGGCGTCGTTCTTGAGTCCGTTACTCGCTTCGTTGACGATCGGGTCGTGCGTTTTCTTCTCGACTAAGCCGCTGGTGAAGCCGCCGGCCTGGATCATGAAACCGGGAATGACGCGGTGAAAGATCGTGCCTTTGTAGTAGCCTTCCTTCACGTACTGGAGGAAATTCTCCACTGTCTTGGGCGCCTTGTCGGGATAAAGTTCCAGCGTGATCGCGCCCATGCTGGTTTTCAACTCGACTACGGGATTGGCCGCCGCCGCGACGGCGCTGAACGCAAGCAGGGCAACGGCGAAAAATGCGCTGATTTTCATGTGGGTGGTCTCGTTAACAGAAGTGAAAAAAGCGGAAATATGAAAGCCCGGGCGGCAACGGCTCAAACCAACGGCCTGGATTGTCAGGCGCCGCCTTCGTACAGGATGCGCCAGCGGCCTTTTTCGTAGACCCAGTATTGGCGTTTCTTCATCTCGTTCGAAAGGTTGCTGCTCGAATAATCCTGATCGAAGCTCACCACGGCGAGATCGTCGCGTCCCGGGTACAGGAACGCGCTGATGCGGTCGAGCTTGACCTTGATGTAGGTTTTGGCGGCATTGACCTGGCGTTTTTGCTGCGACCACGCGGCAAGATCCTGGCCGCCGCTCGAAAATCCCGGCGCGTAGTGTTTGAGGTAGGTGTCGGTATCCAGGCTTTCCCAGTCGCGCCGCCAGCTTTCCACGCTCGCTACGAGGTCCTTGCGCACCTCCTCGAGCTTTTCCGGTTTGATCCAGTCGATGCCGTCGGCGATGATGACGGGCGTTACGCCGATGCGCAGGTCTTTGCCGAGCGTTTCGAGATCCTGATTGGTGAGTACGACGCAACCGTCGCTCGCGCGCGGCGGCCGGCTGTAGGTGTCCAGCGGTACGCCATGCAGCCAGATGCCGTTGCCGTTGCGGCCCTCGCGGCGGTCGATTTCGTTCGGATAGCTGATCGGAAACGCGCCGATGCCGTACAGCGCGCCGAGCCTGGCGCGCGGCAGATTGTCCGTCACGTGATAAACCCCGAGCGGCGTTTTTTTGTCGCCCTGCTTGGTCTTGTCCGAGCCGTTTTTGCCGCTGCTCACGTAGTAGTCGGCGAGGTACCGCGGCACGCCGTTGTTGTTTTCGAACACGTAGAGGGTCGAATGCCGGGTATCCACGATCAGCACGTGCTTTTGCTCGGCATTGAGCTGCAGCAGGTATTTCGGTACGCGGTCGGCGGGGCGTTCGAACTGGTAGCGCGCGAGCCGCACGCGCGCTTCGTCGCGCAAATCCTCGATGCGGTCGCGCGGCGCGTTGGGCGCTTCGCCGAGTTCTTTCAGCGGGCGCGAGCGCGCGAGCAGCAAGTCGCCTTTGATCAGGTGCGCGAGCCGGAAATTGGGATAACTCTGGATGACCTTTTCGACTTCGGCGAGTGCTGCTTCAAGGTGGTTGTTGCGGACCTCGATCAGGGTCTTGACGAGCATCGCTTCGGGTTCGATCTGGGACGCTTCGTCGCCTGCCTTCTGCGCCGCCTGCCGGCTGCCCATCGCCGCCGCCTGGCCGACGACGGCAGCCAACGCTGCGGCGACTGCCAGTCGCAACAGTCGCATTAACGGGCTGATGGTGCCGGCGTGGCGCGCTGTCATGGTTATCATCAACTGCCGACGCGCTCCTGCTGGATCAGCCAGCGGTCGCCGGCTTTAACCAGGATCAGCGTCTTGGTGCTGGCGACCTTGAGATTGGACGAGCGATAGCTTTGCCGGAACGTGACCGCGACGCGATTGCTGTCCGTGAATTTGACCTTGGGTGACTCGACGCGCACGTCGATTTTTTTCGGTTTGGCAATGCGTGCCTTGCGCGCGGCTTCCCAATCGGCGCGCGGTTCGCCGCCCGGGGTCTGGAAGTCCGGCGCGTAGCAGGCAAGGTATCCGGCCACATCGTTGTCCGACCAGACTTTCGCCCAGTGGTTGACCACCTTCAGCACGTCACTGTCGGCGGGCGCTGCCGCGGATTTTGCCGGTTCCACGGGTTTCACAGCGGGCGGTGTTGCAGGCGCAGCGGGTGTCGCAGTCGCCACAGGTGGCGGCGAGGCGGGGGCCGCTGCGGGTGGCGGCGCAAGCGGCGCCGGCTTCGCCGCCGCGACTATCGTCGACGTCGATTTGCCTGCCGCGGGTTTGCCGGTTCCGCGCGCGCCGCTCGAAAACAATTCCTTGATCATTTCGAGCTTGGTCTGCGCGGCGGTATTGCTCTTGTCGAGTTGCAGCGCTTTGTCGTAAGCCTGCGAGGCCATCTTGGCGTAGATGTCGCCGAGGTTCTCGTGCGCGGTCGCGTAGCTCGGATGGGTGCGGATCGACATTTCGAGCGCGGCGCGCGCTTTGTCGTACTGGCCCTGCGAAGCGTAGAGCACGGCGAGATTGTTGTACGGCTCGGGCAGTTCCGGATAATCTTCCGTGAGGCCGGTGAATATTTTTATCGCGTCGGCCTGCTTGCCCTGCTCGGTGAGGATCAGGCCTTTCAGAAAACGTCCGCGCGCGTCTTTCGGATTCGCTTTGAGAAAATTATCGACGCGCTCGAGCGCCTGCGCCTGCTGGCCGGAGCGGAACAGCTTGCCCGCTTCCGCAAAATCGTCGTTTTGCGCAATGGCGACGGCGGCGAACGCGAGACTGCCGAGAAGTAATGCGATACCGGGGATTCGGCGCAGCGCGGGCATGAAGGTCATTGTGCTATACTTTTTGGAATTTCAGGGTCTTAGTCGACTAATCTAACAGATTTTACCAAGAACCTAAGCCAATTTAAATACGTCATTTGCCATCGCCGGAAATAAGCCGTCGCGCGCGGCGTTCGGCCCAGCCCCGGATGGCAAAGTCCCGTCCCTTGCACGACGGCCGCGGCGGGCACAAGAAAGGCCCCGATTGTGTCCGTCCCCTCAGCCTCCCGCCATGCTCAAACTCTATAACACGCTGACCCGAGACAAGCAGGAATTCAAGCCGATTGTGCCAGGCGAAGCGCGCATCTACGTCTGCGGCATGACTGTCTACGACTATTGCCATCTCGGGCATGCGCGCGTGATGGTGGTATTCGACATGATTACGCGCTGGTTGCGCGCGTCGGGGTTGAAGGTCACCTACGTGCGCAACATCACCGATATCGACGACAAGATCATCAAGCGAGCTGCCGAGAACAAGGAACCGATGGAGGCGCTGACCGCGCGTTTCATCGCGGCGATGAACGAGGATGCCGCGGCGCTCGGCGTGATCAAGCCCGACTTCGAGCCGCGCGCGACGGAATACATCAAGGAAATGCAGGCCATCATCGGGCTCCTGGAGAAAAAGGGGCTCGCGTATGTCGCGCCCGACCAGGACGTCAATTATTCGGTGCGCGATTTTCCGGGCTACGGCAAGCTCTCGGGCAAGTCGCTCGACGACCTGAATGCCGGTGAACGCGTCGAGATCACGCAGGCCAAGCGCGATCCGCTCGATTTCGTGCTGTGGAAGCGCTCCAAACCCGGCGAACCGGCATGGCCGAGCCCGTGGGGTGAGGGCAGGCCGGGGTGGCATATCGAATGCTCGGCTATGTCGAGCACTTTGCTCGGCGAACATTTCGACATTCACGGCGGCGGCCAGGACCTGCAGTTTCCGCACCACGAGAACGAGATCGCGCAGTCCGAGGGCGCGCACGGCAACACGTTCGTCAACTACTGGCTGCACAACGGGTTCGTGCGCGTCGACAACGAGAAGATGTCGAAGTCGCTCGGCAATTTCTTCACCGTGCGCGAAATCCTCGCGAAGTACGACGCCGAGGTCGTGCGCTTCTTCATATTGCGCGCGCATTACCGCAGCCCGCTCAATTACTCCGGCCAGCATCTCGACGACGCGCGCCAGGCGCTGACGCGTTTGTATACGGCGTTGAAAGCGCACGCTGGCGCGGCGGGCCCGGTCGACTGGAGCAATCCGGTCGCGGCGCGCTTTCGCGACGTGATGGACGACGATTTCAATACGCCGGAAGCGGTGGCGATCCTGTTCGAACTCGCGGCAGAAGTAAACCGCAGCCAGTCGCGCGAGGCGGCGGCGCTGTTGAAATCGCTGGCCGGCCTGCTCGGGTTGTTGCAGCGTCCTCCGACGGAATTTCTGCAGGGTGCGCCGGGCAGCGATGCGTGGACGCCCGGGCGGATCGAAGCCGAGATCGTCGCGCGCGCCGCGGCCAAGCAGGCGAAGAACTACGCCGAGGCCGACCGCATCCGCAAGGACCTGCTGGCTGCGGGTATCGTGCTCGAAGACGGGCCCAAGGGCACGCTCTGGCGGCGTAACTAGCCGCTTTCGCGCGCGCGGATCGATCTTGGCATCGGCCTTCCAGAGCGCGTTCGGATTTGTCGCAATTCTCGTCCTTGCCTGGCTCGCCAGCGAAAACCGCCGGGTGGTGGCGTGGCGCACGGTAGCGGCCGGCATCGTGCTGCAAATCGTATTGGCGGCGGCCTTGCTGAAGCTTGCCGTTTTCAAGCAGTTCTTCCTCGCGCTGAATAACACGCTGCTCGCGCTCGAAAAAGCGACGCAGGCGGGCACTGCATTCGTGTTCGGTTATCTCGGCGGCGCCGCGCCGCCGTTTGCCGAATCCGGTCCGGGCTCGAGCTTCGTGCTGGCGTTTCGCGCGCTGCCGCTCGTGCTCGTGATCAGCGCGCTGTCGTCGCTGCTCTTCTACTGGCGCATTTTGCCGTGGATCGTGCGCGGGATTTCGCGCGTGCTCGAGGCGGTGATGGGCGTCGGCGGGGCGGTCGGACTGTCGACGGCGGCGAACATCTTCGTCGGCATGGTCGAGGCGCCGCTGTTCATCCGCCCCTATCTCGACCAAATGTCGCGCGGCGAGCTTTTCATCGTGATGGCGTGCGGCATGGCGGGCATCTCGGGCACGGTGATGGTGATCTACGCGAGCATCCTCGGCCCCGTGATTCCCGACGCGCTCGGTCACATCCTGATTGCATCGATCATCAGCGCACCCGCTGCGATTGTCGTTTCCGTGCTGATGGTGCCGGCGACGGGTGAACCCACGTCCGGGACGCTCGTGCCTGCGCAGCAGGCATCGAGCAGCATGGACGCAATCACCAAAGGCACGCTCGACGGGCTCGGCCTGCTGCTCAATATTCTCGCGCTGCTGGTCGTGCTGGTGGCGCTGGTGACGCTCGCGAACCTGATGCTCGAAGCGTTGCCGGCGGTGCAGGGCCGGCCCGTCACGCTGCAGCGCATGCTGGGCACGGTATTGGCGCCGCTCGCGTGGCTGGTCGGCGTGCCGTGGAGCGAGGCGCCGGCGGCGGGCGCATTGCTCGGCACCAAGACCGTCCTCAACGAATTCATCGCCTATCTCGACCTCGCACATCTGCCGGAGGGCGCACTGTCGCTGCGCAGCCGCTTGCTGATGACCTACGCGTTGTGCGGCTTCGCCAATTTCGGCAGCCTGGGCATCCTGATCGGCGGCATGGCCACGATGGCGCCCGGGCGCCGCGATGAAATCGTCGGGCTCGGCATGAAGTCCATCGTCGCCGGCACGCTCGCCACCTGCATGACGGGAGCGGTCGTCGGCATGTTTTGGGCCGACTAAAAAATCTGGCCACAGAGTTCATAGAGGACACAGAGGAAAAACAAACCAAAACTTTGCTTTAGATTTGCTTTTTGGAATTTCTCTGTGTCCTCTGTGGCTAATGTTTTTCGCTTTTGCTACACCACGTAACCCACATTTCGCGAAACGCACGCTCGAGATTGCGCGCGCACGCTCGGCCGTCCGCGTTCGGGGATCGTGCCATCATGCCGCGCAGGTTCGCGCGCAGCTCGGCAAGTTTCGGCCGGTTCTGCGCGAGCCGTGCCGCGATCTCGACATACTCGTCGCCGGTTTTCGCGATTAGTTGCGGCAGGCCGACGTTGTTCAGCATCGACACGTCGGCGCGCGAGGCGTGCGTGGTTCCTTCCAGCACGACCACCGGCAATCCCATCCACAGCGAGAAGCACGTCGTCGTCGCGCCGTGATACGGAAACGTGTCGAGCGCGATGTCGACGCGGCCGAACGCGGCGAGATATTCGTCGAACGAAACGCGCGGCAGGATTTCCAGTTGATGCGCGGCGACGCCGCAGCGCGCGAAGAGTTCGCGAATGTGGCGCTCCGCCGCGACGCCGGTGATCGCCATCACGCGCAGCCGCGCGCCCGGCACGCGCGCAAGGACGCGCGCCCACAACGCGGCGATGGCGGGCGAAATCTTGAACGCGCTGTGAAAGGTTCCGAACGTGATGTAGCCGTTCGTGAGTGCGGGCAGCGGCGCGACTGCGGGCGTGCCGTCGGGCGGCCGCCACGCCATGTATATGCCGGGCAGGCGCACGAGCGTTTCGGAATTCAAATGTTCGGTCATGCCCGGTGGATCGCACCACGCGTCGGTGACGCGGTAATCCATGCTCGGCATCCCGGTCGTGCTGGGAAAGCCGAGCCAGTTGACCTGGATGGGCGCGGGCTTGCGCGCAAACGCGAGCAGGCGGTTGTTGGCCGTGTGGCCGCTTAAATCGACCAGGATGTCGATCGCATCTTCGCGCACGAGGCTCGCGAGTTGCGCATGGTCAAGATCTTGCGTGCTGCGCCAGTGCGCGCCGTGCGCCTGCAGCCGTTCGGAGTAATCATCTGGTCGCGCGACGTCGGCGTACAAAAAGATCTCGAGCTGTGCGCGGTCGTGATGCTCGATCACGGATTCGAGAAAAAACGTGACCGCGTGCTTGTGGATATAGGGCGAGACGAAGCCGACGCGCAGGCGGCGCGTGGGGTCGCGGTCGTTGCGATGCGGGGCCGCCGCGGCCTCCAGCGCGTGCGCGTGGCGTGCCGCCCACGCCTGGTGCTCGCGGAAGATTTCCGCAGGATCCTGGGTATCCGAATAACTCAACATGCGCAGCAGCGCACTGTGCGCCGCGGGATTGCCGGGTTGCAGCGCCAGTGATTCGCGGACCGTCGCGATAGCTTCTTCGACGCGCGCCTGCTCGAACATGACAGTGGCCAGCGTGTATTTGAGTCCCGCATGCCCGGAATCGATGCGCAGACCGGCCGCACAACATTCTTCGGCTTCGTCGTAGCGTCCCAGCGCTTTCAGAAGCGCGGCGAGTGTACTCCACGCTTCCGCAAATTGCGGATCGAGCGCGAGCGCCGCGCGATAGCTCGCAATGGCGCCGTCGAACTCGCCGGTCGCCGCGAGGACGCTGCCCAGGTGAGCGTGAGCTTTGGCCGACGGCGCCACTTCGATCGCGCGGCGCAATGCCCGGGTTCCCTCTTTGGATTTGCCTTGCGCGAGCAGCGCGGCGGCGAGCAAGTTCAAAACGTCCGCGTGGTCGGGCTCGCGCACCAGCGCCGCCTCGCACCGAGCGACAACTTCCGCGTGCGATCGTTGTTGTTGCAAGAGCAGCGTTTCCGCGATCCAGCGCGTGTCGACGCCGGCGGTATCCGGTGATGGCGACGGTGCGCGCGAACCGAGCAGGCGTTTTAAGAGGCTGCCGAGCATCAGCGCTCTAGTTGGCTTTGATCAGGATGGATTCGCGGTTGCCGAGCACGACGAACGGCAGGCCGCGCTCCGTGCAGAATTCGTCCCACGCTTTTTTGGCGCCCGGACAGAAGATGGAGCCGTCGCAGATGATGACGCCGCCCGCGGTGAGGCGCGGAATAAAATATTCGAGCGCGGCGAGCGTCGGTTCAAACAGCGTCACGTCGAGGTGTACGAACGCCCATTTCTGTTCGGGCACGGTCGTGAAGACCTGCGGTATCCAGCCCGCGCAAATGCCGACGCGCGGAAATTCGCCGAAGTAGCCGCGCACGAGTTCCGGCGAGATGTCCGCCTTCGCGACGGGGAAAAACGCCTCGCGCCGCGCTTTTCCGTCCCCGCCGCGCACCGGGATCAAATCGTGTTGCCCCGACTCGCTGGTGCCGACGAAGCTGTCGATCAGGTACAGGCCTTCGCCGGTGAACGCCGGATCGCGGCTCTTCCATGCGTGCGCGAGCAGCAATGCCGTGGCGCCGCGGTAGGTGCCGCATTCCGCGCGCGCGCCCGGCAATGCGAGCGTCGCAAAAAAATACTGCAAGAGATCGCGGCGGCTCTGATAGCGGTGAAAGACGTTGAATGGCGTGACGGGCGTGCCGGTTTGAGCAAGACAGCGCCGGTAGAGGTCGACGAAATTTTCGCTGCCGACCTTCACGTCCTGAAACAGGATACGCAGGTGCTCGTCCGCCGGCGCCGCGTCGTGCAGCCGGTTCAACGCTTCTTCGGTTTCCAGCGGATATTCGACCGGCGCCGCGTCCTGCGAATTGGAACCGGCGAAGAGTTTCCTGAAAAACATGGCGTGGCGGCGCGCGCCTTACGTCAGCGGCTGATCGGCATGCTTGGCGTACGCGGGCCGCGCCTGCAGACGCTTGTAGTACGCGGCGAGGTTCGGCAGGTTTGCGCGCTCGATGTCCATCCTGAACCAGCGTTGGATCGATGTGCCTACCGGAATGTCACCCATCGTGAAGCTGGCGCCGGTCACGTACTGGCGGTTGGCAAGATGCGCGTCGAGGATGGCCATGCTCGCCGTCAAACCCTTGAGCGAAGTTGCAACGAGCGCCATGTCG
>CAZEAX010000181.1:0-9139 GCA_964510405.1 uncultured Streptomyces sp.
AGCGCGAGCGGTTCGACGCCGGCCTTGACGCCCATCGTGAACACCTCGGCGAGCGCGGTCTGGATTGCATATCCGGCCATGTTATGCACGAGCTTGGCGACCGAGCCGGCGCCGATCGGGCCGATGTAGATGACCTGATCGCCGATGGCGTCGAGCGCGGGCTTGAATTTGTCGAACACGGCTTTGTCGCCGCCAATGAGCAGTGCGAGCTTGCGGGTTTTCGCGCCGGACGGGCCGCCGCTCACCGGGGCGTCGAGCAGCGCGAGCCCTTTGGCGGCGAAACGCGCGTGCAGCTGGCGGATGACCGTCGGCGAATTTGTTGACAAGTCGAACCATGCAGTGCCCGGCTTCATGTGCTCGATCAATATGTCGGCGACTGCTTCAACCTCGCGCGGGCCGGGCAGCGACGTAAATATGACCTCGGAATGCGCGGCAATCTCGCGCGGCCCGTCGGCCCACGTCGCACCTGCTTTCAGATGCGGCGCGGCCGCATCGCGTCGCAGGTCGTTGACGGCGACTTCGTGTTCCGCCGCCTGCAGGTTGAGCGCCATGGAAGCGCCCATTGTTCCCAAGCCTATGAATCCGACACGCATGATGGTTGACCTCTGTGAATTTTGCTGGTTTGCGGATGTGCCTGCGCCGCTGCTATGGCGGCGCGCGACCGGCGTTGCCGCACGGTGATTCATTATATGATGGCGGCAGGAGGAATACCCATGACGAACAAATTGCCTGCCGTCCTGTGCGGTCTGCTGCTCGCATTGCACGGCTTCGCCGCGTCCGCGGAGATTCAGGAGCTGAAAATCCCGAAAGGCGCCGGCGGCATCGGTTTCCTGCCGCTGCTGGTCATGGAGCAGCAGAAGACCATCGAGAAACACGCCGCGCAACTCGGCAACAAAAATCTCAAGGTGACGTTCGTCAATATCGGCGGCCCGGCGGTCGTCAACGACGCATTGCTCTCGGGCGCCGCGCAAGTGGTGGGCGCGGGGCCGCCCGCGTTTCTGCTCACGTGGGACCGCACGCGCGAGTCGACGCAGATCACGGGCGTGGCCGCGATGAGCTCGCTGCCGATGTATCTGAACACCACCAATCCGAACATCAAGGCGCTGCGCGACATCACGGAGAAGGACAAGATGGCGGTCACCGCCGTCAAGGTCTCGATTCCGTCGATCATCATGCAGATGGCGGCGCGCAGGGAGTTCGGCGACAAGGAAACCTTCCGCTACGACCGCTACACCGTCGGCCTGCCGCATCCCGACGGCGTCGCCGCGATGCTGTCGGGCATCAGCGAGATCGACCTGCATTTCACGTCGCCGCCGTTCGTCGCGCGCGAGCTGAAAGACCCGCGCGTGCGCACCATCCTCTCCACCGACGACGTGATGGGCGGAGCGACCACGTTCACGATGCTCTACACGACCAAAAAATTCCGCGACGAAAATCCCGTCACGTACAAAGCAATCATCCGCGGCCTCAAGGACGCGATCGACTATATCAACCGCGACAAGCGCGGCGCCGCGCAGGTCTACTTCGACTCGATCGGCGGCAAGGGCGAGACCATCGAGGAGATCATGGCGACGCTCAACGATCCGAAGAACGTGATCACGATGGTCCCGCAGAACACGTTCAAGTACGCGCAGTTCATGCACGAGATCGGCTCGCTCAAGAGCCGCCCGAATTCGTGGAAAGACCTGTTCTTCCCGGAAATTCACGACCTGCCGGGCAACTGAGCCGCGAAATTCCGGACGCCCGGCATGACCGGGCCTGCCGTTGCAGTTGAGCCAGTCGATGTCCGGAACTCCCGTGTATGCTGCGGCGTATGCAATTCAATCGAAAATCAAAGTTGCGGTGGGCCTTCGCGGCGATCGCGCTCGCGATATCGGCGGCGACGCTGATCGCGTGCTCGCCGCTGGTCATCGTCAATGCATTCACGCCGGCCGACACTTATGTCGCAACGGAAGGTCTCGCGTACGGGGCCGGGTCGCGCGAGCAGATCGACGTGTATCAGCCGCGCCCGGCGGATGGAACCGCAGCGCCGCGCGGTGGTTATCCGGTCGTCGTGTTCATTCATGGCGGCACGTGGACGAGCGGCGCGCGCGGCGACTATCGCTTCGTCGGCGAGGCGCTGGCGTCGCGCGGGATCGTCGCCATGATTCCGGACTATCGGCTGTATCCGGAAGTCAGGTATCCGGATTTTCTGGTCGATTGCGCGCAAGCAGTTGCATGGGCGCGGCGCGAGGCCGGGCGGTACGGCGGCGATGACCGGCGTTTGTACGTGATGGGCCACAGTTCGGGCGCGTACAACGCTGCGATGATCGCCCTCGATCCGCGCTGGCTGAAAGCGGCCGGCCTCGCGCCGTCGGCGTTGGCCGGCTGGATCGGGCTTGCCGGGCCGTACGATTTTTACCCGATGAAGAACGTGGAAGCGCAACCGGTGTTCTTCCATCCGAATTATCCGGCGGACTCGCAGCCCATGGACTACGCAACGAAAGCGGCGCCGCGCACGTTTCTGGGCGCCGCGGCGAGCGACGACGTCGTCAATCCGGAGCGCAACTCGCGGCAGCTGGCGGAAAAACTGCGCTTGGCCGGCGTGCCGGTCACGCTGAAAATGTATCCCGATGCCGGTCATGTCACGCTGATCGGCGCATTTGCGCGCCCGCTGCGCAATGTGGCGCCGGTGCTCGATGACGTCGCGGCTTTCGTGCGCGGCGACGGCGCGGCGCAGTAAAACGATATGACGCGCACGAAAGAAATCCTGAAGTGGGTGTACGGCGTTCTTTTCGCGCTGGCGGGCGCGAATCATTTCGCGCACACGGATTTCTACCTGAGCATCATGCCGCCGTACCTGCCGTGGCATCTCGCGCTGGTTTATATCAGCGGCGTCGGCGAATTTGCGCTCGGCATCGCGCTGCTGTTCCGCCGCACCGAACGGCTGGCCGCGTGGGGCATGATCGCGCTGATCATTGCGGTCACGCCGGCCAACCTGCACATGGCTGTCCACACGGAGCTGTATCCCCAGTACAGCCCGCTCGCGCTGTGGATACGCATGCCGTTGCAGCTCGTGCTGCTCGCCTGGGCTTACTGGTACACTCGGCCGCGCAAGCGCGCGTGATGACAAGCGCCGGCGGCTTGTAACGCGGCAAACAAGGAGGGGAAATGAAACGTTTCGCAACGGCGGGTGCGCTTGCGCTGATCGCAGCCGGCGCGCCGGCGCAGTCCGGGGCACAACCCTATCCGTCGCGGCCGATCCGCATCCTGGTCGGTTTCGCGCCGGGCGGCGCGGCCGACGTCACGGCGCGCGTTATCGGCGAAAAATTCACGCAGTCCATGGGCGCGAACGTCGTCGTCGACAATCGCACGGGCGCAACGGGCATCATAGCGACCGACATCGTGGCCAAGTCGGCGCCCGACGGGTATACGCTGGGCGTATTTGCGCTGTCGTTCGCGATCAATCCGAGCATCCGCAGGCTGCCGTACGACACCGAGCGCGACTTCACGCCGGTCACGATCACCGCGACGGTGCCGCTGGTGCTCGTCGTGACCAACAATCTGCCGGCCAGGAACGTCAAAGAGTTGATCGATCTCGCGAAGGCGAAACCCAACGGGTTGAGCGTCGCTTCGAGCGGCACGGGCAGCTCGCCGCATCTGACGGCGGAGCTTTTCCAGCTCATGACCGGTACCCGCATGCAGCACATCGCGTACAAAGGCAGCACGGCCGCGCATCCGGAGCTGATTGCCGGCCAGGTGCAGGTGATGTTCGATACGCTCGTCGCCACGACCTCGCTCATCAAGGCGGGTCGGTTGCGCGCGCTCGGCGTCACCAGCAAGGCCCGCGCCGCCGAATTTCCCGACGTGCCGGCGATCGGCGAGACCGTGCCGGGTTACGAATCGACGTCATGGGGCGTGATGGTCGCGCCGGCCAAAACGCCGCCGGCGATCATCGACAAGCTCAACAGGGAAACCGTGCGCGCACTGCAACTGCCGGACGTGAAGGAGCGCATGGCGCGGCTGGGCGCCGAAGTCGTCGGCAATACGCCAGCCGAAGCGCGCAAGTTTCTGCACGAGGAAGTTCTGAAGTGGGCGAAGACCGTCAAGGCGGCCGGCATCGCTCCGGAGCAATAGTGAATATGAAATATTTATCGTTCGGTTTATCGGTGGTGGCGGGGCTGCTGCTTGCCGGCGCCGCTGCCGCTCAATCCGGTGCGTATCCCGTCAAACCCGTGCGTGTGGTGATTCCGTGGCCGCCCGGCGGCGGCAACGATATCGCCGGACGCATCGTGATGCAGAAAGTCGCCGAATTCACCGGCCAGCAATTCACGATCGACAATCGCGGCGGCGCGGGCGGGACCATCGGTGCCGATCTGGTGGCGAAATCGCCGCCCGACGGCTACACGATCATGGTGCAGTCGGTAACTCACGTCGGCAACGCGCATCTCTACAAGAAGCTGCCGTACGACACGCTCAAGGATTTTGCGGCGGTCGGCTTGCTGACCGGGCAGATGGCGGTGCTTACCGTGCATCCGTCGCTGCCGGTAAAGTCGGTCAGGGAATTCATCGCGCTCGCCAAAGCGCATCCCAACGAAATTCTTTATTCCACCGCGGGCAACGGCAGCATCCCGCATTTGTCGATGGCGCTGCTCGAATCGATGGCCGGCATCCGGCTCGTCCACGTGCCCTACAAAGGCGGCGCGCCGCAGGTGATCGCGCTCTTGTCGGGCGAATCGCAGGCGTCGCTCGCAACCGTCGCGTCCGTCATCGTGCACATCAAATCGGGGCGTTTGCGGGCGATTGGCGTGTCGGCAGCACAACGTGCGGGCGCATTGCCCGACGTGCCGACGATCGCGGAAGCCGGCGTACCGGGCTACGAGATGAGCCCGTGGATAGGCGTGTTCGCGCCGGCGGGCACGCCGAAGGCCGCAATAGACAAGCTCAACGCCGAAATCAACAAGGCGTTGAAGCTGCCGGACGTCGCGCAAAGTCTCTCGGGCCAGGCGCTCGATCCGTGGACCAGCACGCCGGAGGAATTCGCGGCACGCATGAAAACCGACTACGACAAGTACGCGCAACTGATCAAGCTCACGGGCGCGAAGATCGACTGACCGGCGCATGGCAGTGACGCTGCGTTCGCCATTTTGAAGATTCCGAAACCGGGCGGCAGTCCGGTTTCGCTCGACGCTCCCCTCGCCTTCCGGGAGAGGGGTTGGGGGTGAGGGCCGCGCGTCGTAACGCAGTTACGTAAAGCACGGTAGACTGCGCGCTTCGCCAAAAAACAGTTCGATTCCACGAGGAGAAATGCATGGCTATCCAGGACGCTGCTTTGCAGCCGGGCAACGAATTCAAGGGCAAGGTCGCGCTGGTGACGGGTGCTACGCGCAACATCGGGCGCTCGATCGCGCTGGCGCTGGCGGCGGGCGGCGCGAAGATCGCGGTCAACTCGCGAGTGTCGCGCGAGGCGGGCGAGGCGATCGTCAAGGAGGTCAAAGCGATGGGCGGCGACGCGGAAACATTCGTCGCCGACGTCGCCGACGCGAAGGCGGTCAACGCGATGATCGAGGGCGCGGTCAAGCGCTTCGGCCGTCTCGACATGCTGGTCGTCAACGCATCGGTGCGCAAGCAGACGCCGTTCGCCGACATGAGCTTCGACGAATGGAAAGGCATCCTCGGCATCACGCTCGACGGCTCGTTCCATCTGACCAAGGCGGCACTGCCGCACCTGATCAAGGCCGGCGGCGGCGCGATCGTGACCCTCGGCGGCATGATGGCGCTGTCGGGCGCGAAGAACCGCGTGCACGGCTCGGTCGTCAATCACGGTCTCGTCGGCATGACGCGCGCGCTCGCACTCGATCTCGCGCAATACAACATCCGCGTCAATTGCGTTTCGCCGGGCCAGATGAATACCGCGGCCGCGGGCGAAGTGATCACCGAGCGGCCGTCGCCGAGCAAGAACGTTCCGCTCGGCCGCAAAGGCGAGCCCGAGGAAGTAGCGGCGGCGGTGCGTTTTCTGTGCGGCCCCGGGGCGAGCTTCATCAGCGGCCAGACGCTGCACGTGAACGGCGCGCAGATGATGTATTAGTTCGGGTCATGCGTTCTGCCCCCATCCCCGCCTTCCCCCGCTCGCGCAGGGGAAGGTGTCCTGGAGAACGCTGCCTTTTTTGGCTCGCTCCCTTGCGCATGCAATGCGCGGGGGAGAATTGGGGTGGAGGCAAAGCGAAATGAAGATACACCTTGGCGTCGCGGTTTTCGCGTTAGTTTTTCCAATAGGCGCGGTTGCGCAGTCGGCCTATCCAACCAAGCCCATCCGGTTAATTGTTCCATTTGCTCCAGGGGGCGGCACCGACATCGTCGCGCGCGTGATGGCGCAGAAAGCCGGCGAAATCCTCAAGCAGTCGGTCGTGATCGACAATCGCGGCGGCGCCGGCGGCGTGATCGGCATGGAGATGGCCGTGCGTGCGACGCCCGACGGTTACACGCTCGGCATCGTGTCGGGCAGCATCGCGACGACCGCGGCTGCGTACAAGCTGCCGTTCGATCCGGTGAAAGACGTCGCGCCGATCAGCATGCTCGGCGAAGCGGGATTTCTCTTGACGCTCAATCCTGCGGTGCCGGCGAAAACGACGCTGGAACTGATCGCCTACGCGAAAGCGAACCCCGGCAGGATCGCGTACGGCTCGTCGGGCACCGGCGGCACTTCGCATCTCGTCGGCGAGTTGTTCGATCTGATGGCGGGCACGCAGATGACCCACGTGCCGTACAAGAGTTCGGGGCCCGCGCTGACCGACATGCTCGGCGGCCAGATCCAGATGATCTACGGCAGCTCGCCGCTGGTGACGCCGCAGATGAATTCCGGCCGCCTGCGCGTGATTGCGATCACGACGCTGAAACGCAGCCGCGCGCTGCCGAACATACCGACGGTTGCGGAATCCGGAGTGCCCGGTTTCGAAACGATCACGTGGTACGGCCTGACGGGGCCCAAAGGATTGCCGCCCAACGTCGTTGCGCGCTGGCAGGCGGCATTGACCGCGGCGCTGCAGTCGCGCGAGATGAAGGAGCGCTTCGAACTCGACGGTCTCGACGCGCCGGAAGTCGGCGCCGCTTACTTTAACCAGGTTTTACAGCGCGATCTCGCCAAGTGGGCGCGCGTGGTCAAGGCGAAAAACCTGAAATTTTAGTCGCCCGCGCGCGTCACCGGGTTACGCAGCACGCCGATGTCTTTCTGGATGATTTCGCACACGTCGCCGTGCTTCAAATCGGGCAGCGTCGCGTTGTCGGTGCCGAGCCAGATCACATCCCCCGGCCATAGCGTCATGTACTTCGAAATCTCCGCGATGTAGTGCTGCGCCGAGAACAGCATCTTGGAAGTGCTGTATTCCGCCGCCTGCTGGCCGTTGATGTTGACCGACACCGTGAGGTTCATCGGGTCGAGGCCGGTCGCGATGAACGGGCCCATCGGTTTCCACGTGTCGCAATTCTTCGCGCGCCACAGCGTCCGGTCGGACGCCTGCCAGCCGCGGTCGCTGACGTCGTTGCCGAGCGTATAGCCGAGCACGCACGACAGCGCGTTGGCTTCCGAAAGGTTGCGCGCTTTTTTGCCGATCACTGCGACGAGCTCGCCTTCGTACTGCACGGGGCCCGGCGAATCGGCGGGGATCACGATCGTTTCGCCGGTCGCGATGAGCGCGTTGTTCGAGCGATAGCCGACGTCCGCTTTCTCCGGCGGCTTCTTGTTCGTGCCTTTGCGTGCATTGCCCCATTCGATGTGCGCGAGATAGTTGAGTCCCGCGCAATAGAAATTGCCCGGCACGCACGGCAGCAAGGTCTTCAGCGACGACAGCAGATGGCGTTTCGTCGTCGCGCGGAAGGTGTCGAACGGCGAGCCTTCGAGTTCGACGACCGAATCGCCTTCCACGCGGCCGAAGAAAACGCGGTCCTGCTGCTCAAATCGTCCGTAGCGCATGGTTTCCCCTTTTCAATCGATTTTCAGGTTCGCTGTTTTCACCACTTTCGCCCAGCGCTCGGTATCGACTTTCAGATAAGCGCCGAAGTCTTTCGGGTTCATGAGCGCGGGCTCGGCGCCGACGCTCGCGAGAAAGTTTTTCATGTCGTCGGTGGCGACGACTTTCGCCACCGCTTCGTAAAGCTTGCGTATGATGGGCTCGGGCGTTTTCGCCGGCGCGAGCAGTCCAGTCCACGAGGTCACGTCGAAACCGGGCAGGCCCTGCTCGGCGATGGTCGGCAGATCCGGCATTTGCGGGGAGCGCTTGAGCGACGCGATGCCGAGCGGGCGCAGGCGGCCGGACTTGATATGCGCGGCGAGCGCCGTGGCACCCGTGCAGATCATCGGGATCTGGCCGCTCAGCACGTCGATCATGGCGATGCCCGCGCCTTTGTAGGGGATGTGCACGATGTCGATGCCCGCCATCGACTTGAACAATTCGCCGCACAGGTGCGGCGAGCCGCCGCTGCCGCTCGACGCGAAATTCAGCTGTCCCGGTTTCGCCTTGGCGAGCGCGATCAGTTCCCTGATGTTGTTCGCCGGCACCGACGGATTGACCACGAGCACGTAAGGAATCGCGGCGTACATTGCAATTGGCGCAAGATCGCGCGTCGGCACGTAGCCGAGGTTCTTGTATACCGCGGGACCGACCGCCAGCGGCCCCGCTACGCCGATCAGCAGCGTGTAACCGTCGGGCGTGGATTTCGCGACGAGTTCCGAGCCCACGTTGCCGCTCGCGCCCGAACGGTTGTCGACGACGACCTGCTGGCCCAGTAACGGGGACAGGCGCGATGCAAGCGCACGGCCGAGGATGTCGTTGGTGCTGGAGCCGGGCGGGTAGGGGACGATCAGGCGGATCGGCCGGTCGGGATAGGTTTGCGCGTCCGCTGACGGCAGCCCGGCCGCGCATAAAAGCGCGACGACGACGGCTGGCGTGATTTTCATGCATCCTCCTGGCGTATTGCGTTTGTGCGTATTCTGATTTCAGCGAACGCGCATTTTACTTCGAGATCGGGGCGGCCGGCGGGCGGTGACTTTTGCGCGGTCATTGACGGCGGCGCGCCGCAGGCGGAAGCTTGCGCGGAAATTTTGGCAGTTGAACATAAAACGGGGGCATTCAAATGAAAAACAAATCGCGTATCGCCGGCGGCA
>CAZEAX010000182.1:0-9130 GCA_964510405.1 uncultured Streptomyces sp.
TGCCGCTCATGGTGATGCAGGACAAGAAGCTGTTTGAAAAACATGCCAAGGCGGCCGGGCTCGACTCCACGGCGACCTACATGCAAATCTCGGGCGGAACCAGCGTCAACGATGCGTTGCTCTCAAACAGCATACAGATCGCGTCAGGAGGAGTCCCGCCGTTCGCGGTATTCTGGGCGCGCACGCGCGGCACCGCCAACGAGGTAAAAGCGATCACCGCCAAGAATTGCGCACCGATAATGCTTCTGACGCGGGATCCCCGCATCAAATCGATAGGCGACTTCACGGAGAAAGACAAAATTGCAATGCCGGCCACCAAGGTGTCCGGCCAGGCCATCATTTTGCAGATGGCAACGCAGAAGGAATTCGGCAAGGGAAATGAATTCAAGTACGACAATCTGCAGGTCGCGATGCCGACACCCGACGCGACTGCGGCGCTGCTGTCCGGTGCGGGCGAGATTAACAATCATTTTTCCGAAGCGCCGTTCCAGTACCAGGAGCTCAAAAAGCCCGGGGTGCGCAGCATCCTGAAATCATATGACGTCCTCGGGGGCAAAACGACCTACAACCTGGTCTGGACGACATCGAAATTTCACGACGAGAATCCGAAGACTTACCAGGCATTTCTGGCGGCCTTCAATGAAGCCATTCAGGATATCAACAAGGACCGGCGCGGCGCGGCGGAGATCTACGTTCGCATCACCAGGGAAAAAATCTCCGTGGACGACGTTTTGCAGCTCATTAACGATCCGGACATCGAGTTCACGATGACGCCGAAAAACATGATGAAGATCGTCGGCTTCATGGCGGAAGTCGGTCACATCAAGGTGAAGCCGCAATCGTGGAAGGACATGTTCTTTCCCGAGGTTCACAACCTGCCCGGAAGTTGAGTGGAAGGCGGCAGCCAACTCGATATGAAGCCTTCGGCCTACGGACCATTTAAATACGTTCCGCTACCGGAACGGCCGCGGCTGGTTTGGCCCAATGGAGCGCGCCTCGCGTTGTGGATCGCCCCGAACATCGAGTTTTTCGGTCTGGATAGCAATGTTCCCGGTCAGAATAACGAACGTATCCCCGCGACTCAAGCATCGTATCCATCCGTGTGGAACTGGTCTTTGCGCGACTACGGAAACCGTATTGGCATATGGCGAATATTCGAGGTCATGCAAAAGCACAATATTCGCGGAACCGCGCCGCTGAACAGCCGCGTATGCGATGAGCATCCGCAAATCATAGAAATGGCAATGAAGCTGGGCTGGGAGTTTATGGGCCATAACCAGACGAACAGCGTCCGGTGCGTAGACGTGGAAGCGCAGGAAGAGCACAACGAGATCCGGCTCTCGTTGGATCGAATTTGCCGTGCCACGGGGAAAAGGCCGGTTGGCTGGCTGGGCGCAGGTCTTGCGGAAACCTGGAACACGCTCGATTATCTGGTCGCCGAACAGTGCGCATACGTTTGCGACTGGACGAACGACGAGCAGCCTTACCTGATGTCGGTCAACGATAAACCATTGGTCTCGTTACCGTACACGTCCGATGTCAACGATGTGACCTGCTTTTTCAATCAACGGTTAACGCCGGAGGATTACGAAAAGGCGCTGATCCGGCAGTTCGACGTTCTTTATCGGGATGGCGCGACAAACGGTCGCGTCATGGGCATCCCGGTGCATCCTTTTCTCACGGGCGGGCCTCAGCGTATCGGTGCATTTGACAGGGCACTTACGCATATCCTCTCCCATTCGGAGGTGTGGCCGGCCACGGGTTCTGAAATCGTTTCCGCTTTTCTGACATTCAATACCGCAATGTCAAAGGCAACTCCTGATACGCGCCGGTGACCAGGATCGGAGATTCAAACGGTCCCCGCTGCTTAAGTGGTAACTTTTCTGGGTTTAGGCTCCTTTCTAGTCTGTGTTGAGCTATTTTTAAAACGATAACTGTCGTTGCCCGTTTCAACAATGTGGCGATGGTGGGTCAGGCGGTCAAGCAGTGCAGTGGTCATTTTTGGGTCGCCAAACACAGCTCGTGCATAAGCGGCAGAGGCGTCCGCTTGTGAGGCTCGCTATTTCGGTGTGAACTCAAACGTTCCGCCTTGAGAATCGGTGCCTTTAAAAGGGAACTGTATATCCTGCGGGTCGTAACGAAGTGTGATTTGCTGGCCGCCAGAGTATGTCCATGTCAGCCCGTTGTCAGTCACTTCGACCTGGACGGCAGGCAGGCTCTTGCCATCGTTATTGATGGATTGAGCCCATAGCTTGTCGCCGCGCATTTCAAAATGCCAAAGTGTAAAGCCACCGCTTCTGTCAACGTGCCATAGGGGAACTTCCAGTATCGCCTTGCGCACAACATCGGCATTCATCGCGGCATCCTGCGCCCATGTAGCGGTCGCGCCACCGCTCGCGATAGCCAAAAGAATTAACAACAGTGCGTTACGCATTAATCGGCTCAATTAATTTCATCCCCTGATTCTTCGCGCTGCTCACGCGCGTGCTGACGCGGTGAAACGCGAGGGGGTCAGCGTGAAATGCTGACAACAAACACGGGCAGAGTCAATTTCTAAAATTGAAGCGCAAAAACATCCCCAGCGAGGGACCGCGCGCCTAAAGTGAGGACAAGGGGTAATCAGTTGGAATAAGGCATAAATAGCGATAGCGGGCGGCGGCGCGCGTCCAACGCGACGTCCCCCGGAAGTCGCGTTGTCGAACTCGATGCGAGTTCTGCATCGCGCTGGACGCCAAACAAAAAAGCCACCCTTGCGGTGGCTTCTTTTGTTTGGCGTCCCCAGCGAGATTCGAACTCGCGTTACCGCCGTGAAAGGGCGATGTCCTAGGCCTCTAGACGATGGGGACTATCAGGACTTACTGGTGATACGGTACTGCTGGTGGAGGTAAGCGGGATCGAACCGCTGACCTCTTGCATGCCATGCAAGCGCTCTCCCAGCTGAGCTATACCCCCACGAAAGACCGCGGATTATACCGGCGAGGCCCTCCCCTGTAAAGAAAGTCGGCGCGGGAAAAGCCCTTTGGTTGCGCGGACATGCGTGTCGGGACCGCGGGACGGGAATTTGAAAGCAAGACTTGGGATGCCAGGCAGCGCGCAGTCCGCGAAGATGCGTCCATCGCGTGCCGAATCGGCACGCCGGATTCGACCGAGGAGCGTTATCATGATTTCAGTGGCAACCCCAAACGAAAAAATCCCGCCTGCTTGCGCGAACGACGCCGAAAGGTGGGCGGCCGTCCTGCGCCGCGATCCGCAAGCGGACGGCAAATTCATTTATTCGGTGCGCACGACCGGCGTCTATTGCCGGCCGTCGTGCCCTTCGCGCCACGCGCTGCGCGAAAACGTTTCGTTTCACGAGTCCTCCGCAGCAGCCGAACAGGCCGGATTCCGGCCCTGCAAGCGCTGCCGCCCCAACGAGGCCGGGCTCGACGTCAAGCACGCCGCGGCGGTGGCGAAAGCCTGCCGGCTGATCGAGACGGCGGACGAACTGCCTGATCTCGCGAGCCTGGCGCACGCCGCGGGCATGAGCCCGTTTCATTTTCACCGCGTGTTCAAGAAAGCAACCGGCGTGACTCCGAAAGCGTACGCCGCGGCGCATCGCACGCAGCGCGTGCGCGAAAACCTGGCGCAAAGCGATACGGTTACCGCGGCAATCTACGATGCGGGCTTCAATTCGGCGGGTCGCTTCTATGCAAGTTCGTCGGCCGTATTGGGCATGACGCCAACGCGCTTTCGCACCGGCGGCAGCGGCGCGGAAATTCGTTTTGCCGTCGGCGCGTGCTCGCTCGGCGCCGTGCTCGTGGCGGCGACCGACAAGGGCATCTGCGCGATTTCGCTTGGCGATGATCCCGATGCGCTCGTGCGCGAATTGCAAGACGTGTTTCCCAAGGCGAAACTGCTCGGCGGCGACCGCGACTTCGAGCAGTGGATGGCCCAAGTCGTCGGTTTCGTCGAAGCGCCCGCCATCGGCCTCGACCTGCCGCTCGACGTGCGCGGCACGGCGTTTCAGCAACGCGTGTGGCAGGCGCTCCGGAAAATCCCGGCGGGCTCGACCGTGAGTTATACCGAACTCGCGCAACGCATCGGTGCACCGACCGCGGCGCGCGCGGTCGCGCATGCCTGCGCGTCGAACACGATCGCGGTCGCGATTCCGTGTCACCGCGTCGTGCGCACCGATGGCGCGCTCTCGGGCTACCGGTGGGGTGTGGCGCGCAAGCGCGAACTGCTCGCACGCGAAGCGAAATCCCTTCCTTCGGTTAAGCCGCGGATAAACGCAGATAAACGCGGATAGTACCAAAACAACCTGCGGGGCAACGCCTGAATATCTGCGTTCATCCGCGTTTATCTGCGGCTCAATGCTTTAACAATCACGAAGGAAAATGCTTGAGCTGCGCTTCCATGCGCGCGAGCACGTGATCGTGGCCGATCAGTTCCAGCGTCGCGTCGATCGAAGGCGTCTGCGTTTCGCCCGTGACCATCACGCGCAACGGCATCGCGAGCTTTGGCATCTTGAGATTGTGCGCGGCCACGACACCCTTGATCGCATCGTGGATCGCCGCGCGGTTCCAAGCGACGGCCTTCAGGCGTTCGTGCAGATCGGCCAGCGCCGGCCGGATTTCGGCGCTGTAGTGCTGCGCGCGCAACGCGGCCGAGGGCTCGAGCGAACGGTAAAAAATCACCGCGGCGTCGGCGAGCTCGCGCAGCGTGTTCGCGCGGTCCTTGAGCAGGGCGACGACATTCACGAGCGGCGGGCCGTCCGCGAGCCTGCAGCCGTCCGCCACCAGAAACGGTTCCGTTAATTCGGCGAGCCGGTTGAAATCGGCCTCCTTGATGTACTGCTGGTTGAGCCACGCGAGTTTTTCGCCATTGAAGCGCGCCGGCGACTTGCTGATGTGCGCAAGGTCGAACCATTCGACGAGCTCTTCGCGCGAAAATTTTTCGGCATCGCCGTGCGACCAGCCGAGCCGCGCCAGGTAATTGACCAGCGCCTCCGGCAGATAACCCTCGTCGCGATACTGCATCACGCTCACCGCACCGTGGCGCTTCGACAGGCGTTCGCCGTCGCCGCCCAGGATCATCGGCACGTGCGCGAACTTGGGCAGCGTGGCGCCGAGCGCCTTGTAGATGTTGATCTGGCGCGGGGTGTTGTTGACGTGGTCGTCGCCGCGGATCACGTGCGTGATGTTCATGTCGATGTCGTCGACCACGACGCCGAAGTTGTACGTCGGCACGCCGTCGCCGCGCAGGATGACGAGATCGTCGAGTTCCTGGTTGTTGACGGTGATCGGCCCCTTGACCTGGTCGTCCCACGTCACGTCGCCGGCGAGCGGCGTCTTGAAGCGCAGCACCGGCGTCACGTCGGCGGGCGGCGTCGCTTTCGACTCGCGCCAGCGCCCGTCGTAGCGCGGCTTCTCGCCGCGCGCGCGCTGCGCCTCGCGCATCGCCTCGAGCTCTTCCTTCGAGCAATAGCAGTAATACGCATGACCCGCGTCGAGCAGCTGCTGCGCGGCTTCCTTGTAGCGGACCAGTCGCTCCATCTGGTAGAACGGGCCCTCGTCGCAGTCGAGGCCCAGCCACTGCATCGCGTCGAGGATGGCCTGCACCGATTGCTGGGTCGAACGTTCGAGATCGGTGTCCTCGACGCGCAGGATAAATGTGCCGCCGAGTTTTCTCGCGTAGGCCCAGCAAAACAGCGCGGTGCGCGCGCCGCCGATGTGCAGGTAGCCGGTGGGACTGGGGGCGAAACGGGTTCTGATCATTATTTCTGCACGCAAAGTACGTATTGTACGCGACGCGCGGCCGCCGCGGCACGGCGCCCAGGCGCGGCGGCCTCCTCCCTGCGGCTGAACCGCTAACGCTGGCTAATCGAAAACATTCATTGCGTATCCGCCGATGAAGTAAATCGGCCAAATTTGCGCCACGCCGTTGATCGTTAACCGTACTTCGATTTTCTGCAAAGTCGAGGCCCCCGCAAGCACCCGTGCAATGCCTGCGTCGATTGACGCACATCAAAACGGATTGCGGCCAAAGGGCTCATAACAGACACGTTGCAACGCGCTTGCGGACACCCCCCGAATGAAGGCCGAGCAGCATTCACCGTCGTGGATCTTTGCCGCCGTCCTCGTGCTGATTTTCGGCGCGGAGGTCGCGCTGACCTATGCGCTCGATCAGTTTCTCCCCGAATCCAGTTCCCAATACGTCAGGGCGACCATAGACGCGGGAGCGCTGACGCTCGTCATGTCGCTGTTCGTCTGGTGGCTGGTGATGCGGCCGCTGCGGCTGGCCCTTGCGAACGAGTCCGCGATGGCCAAGGCGGTTGCCGATGCGGCCGTGGACGCGATCATCACCACGGACGAGCACGGCTTGATCGTATCGTTCAATCCGTCCGCGGCAACGATGTTCGGCTATCAGCCGGACGAGGCGATCGGCAAGAACGTGACGATGCTGATGAGCGAATTGCACGCGGACGAATATCTTGACCGCATCGAGGACCACCTGCGCAGGGGCGACGCGCGGGCAATCGGCCGCTCCCGCGAGTTCCTCGCACAACGCCGCGACCGCAACAGCTTTCCGGTCGAACTGACCCTGGCGGAGACGCGGCTCGGCGGCGTGCGCCGCCTGACCACCATAGTCCGCGACATCTCCGAGCGCAAGCGCATGGAGCAGGCGCTGCGCGCCGGCGCGGCCGAACTGCGGCTCATCATCGACACCTTGCCGGCGATGATCGTGTACTACGATGCGGGCCTGCGCTGCCGCTTCGCCAACAAGCGCTACACGGAATTCTTCGGGTTCGATGCCGCGGACATCGCCGGCAAGCATCTGCGGGAAATCGTCGGCGACGCCGCCTACGACGTTGCCGCGGCCGAGTTTTATAAAATGGCGCCGGGACAACCGCTGACCTACGAAAGGACGCAGTTGCTCAGGACCGGCGAGTCCGTGCCGCTCGAAATCACGCTGGTGGCGCATACTGCGGAGAGCGGACAACTGCTCGGATTCTACGGACTGCTGGTCGACATCACGCAGCGCAAGGCGGCCGAGGAGCACGTCAGGCGGCTGATGAATTACGACAGCCTCACCGGACTTGCCGACCGCACGCTCTTCTACCACCGCCTCGCCCAGGATATCGCCGCCGCCAGACGCGAGCACCGGGAGCTCGCATTGATCTACCTGAGCCTCGACAAGTTCAAATACGTAAATGACAAACTGGGGCAGCGCGCGGGCGACCAGGTGCTGGGAATAGTGGCCGAAAGAATCCGCTATCAGGCCCGCTTGTCCGACACGGTGGTGCGCATGGGAGGCGACGAATTTGCCGTGATCATGTCCGGCGGCGCAAGCCGGCGGGAGGCCGCGGAGACCGGCGAAAAAATCGTCGGCACGCTTTCAAAGCATTTTTATCTCGACGGCCAGAAACACGCCGTGCAAATCGGGGCCAGCGCCGGCATCGCCGTTTTTCCCGTCGATGCCCAGGATCCCGACGCTCTCGTCGAAGCGGCTTATGCCGCGATGAAAAGCGCGAAGCTGGCGCGCGATACGCCGCGAAATCACGCAATTGCTCCCGAGCCGGCGGCGCGCCCGGGTTGCGTTCCGGAAACTATCGATCAGCAAAACAAGGGGTAGACGATGACTTACTACGTTGAAGGGTTGACCAATTTTCACGGCGGGGAAAGCAACGTTCGCCGGATCGGCGAATTCGAAACGCTGGAAGACGCCATCCGCGCATCGGAACGGGTGATAGACGAATTCCTGGCCGCCGCACGGGAGAACGGCATGACGATCGCGGATTTATTTTTTCAATACGAGAAATCCGGCGAAGTCCCGTTCATATTTTCCGACGATGCGCGAACGATCAACGTGCGCGGTTTCAATCACTTCAAATACGCCATGAACCGCTGCGGCGAACTCTGCGCGCGCGCCGAAAACGAACCCGCGGGCTAGGCAATGCGGCGGCGGGCGCCCGGCCTCCTGCCCCCGCTCAATCCGGAATCTCGATGTCGAGCAGCGGCCCGTATTGCTGGCAACCCAGGATGTCCCAATCGCCCGGACTGCCGCTGGGGCGCAGCCGGTACAGCGTGAACTTGATCGCATTGGCCGGGCCGAACGTGATGAAGTCCGAAATCCGCTCCGCCGGGATCCGGAACAGTTTGGCGATGCTCTCCTTCGTGATCGCCCGGCTTTCGAGCACGTGGCGGTAACTGACGGCATCCGGAAAAATGATATCGAACGTGATCTGGCTGACCCCTGCGTTCTTGCTGCGGATGGTCGACGCGAGTTCGCTGAGCTTGGTCATCTAGCTCTGCTCCTCAATTAACCCCTCCCCCCGCATGCGGAGGAAGGCCGGAATGGGGGCGATGTTTGTCATATCCCCGCTTCCGTCATGTGCACCGGAAAGAGTTCCATCGGATCGTCGATCGGCACGGTGTGATTGACGTTCCACATGTAGCCGGGCGACGACTTCATCGTTTTCTTGGTCGTCGCGGCCGTGCCCGCCGTGCCCTTGACGCCGGGGATGCGCGCGAGAAAAAACATCCTCACCGCGAAGTCGGTGATCTTTTCGGCGAGCGCGTCGGTCGCCGCGAGCCCCTCGACCACGATGCCCAGCTCGTGCGCTTTCGTCTCCTGCACGGGCTCGAGTTCCTTCAGCACGCCGTTGCGGCCGAACACGTGGAAATAAAGTTCATACTGTTCTTTGCCGAAACGCTTCGCGACCGCGCTCCTGCACCAGTCGATCGCGACGTCGACGTTGCGCACGACGTGCGGGTCCCTGATGCCCACGAATCCCATGTAGCGCTCGCCGAGCTTCTTCGCGCCCTCGATCTTCACGCGCAGTTCCGCGGCCGGCAGCCACTTCGCGCCCGTGATGCGCGCCGTGCGCTCGTCAAACTGCTCGTAACGGCAGGCCCTCATGTCGAGCGTGCCGCCGAGCGCGTGCTCAAAGTACGGCGTCTCGCGCTCGTACATCGAATGCCCGGCGACCGAGGCGACCGTGCAGCGCTGCTGCGGATGGTACGGCGTGATCTTGATGTCGTCCTGCGAGATCGTGCCGATGATCGTCTCCTTGCCCATGAACGGCTCCGCGACCAGCGACGCGCACTCGATCATCTTGCCCATGTGATACGCGAGCGGCTCGGGAAAA
>CAZEAX010000183.1:0-9104 GCA_964510405.1 uncultured Streptomyces sp.
CGCCTCCCACCTTCAGGCACCAGCGATCGATCCATACTTGCGTCATGTATTTGCCATCGGTTGTGAATACCTGCACGCGTTTGCCGCCCCGGTCGGCGACATACACGAGCCCGTCGTTCGAAACTTTGATCCCGTGCACGGGAGGAACAAACTGCGCGGGCCCCGGATCGGCGGGATCAAACCCCGTGGCCAGGGTGCGTGTGGCTTCTTCTTCCGCTTCGGCAGCTTTGGCGGCATCGCCGGTCAAAGCCGGGGTACGCGGCGGGTCGTCCGCCGGAACGTTGCCGAACGCTCCCCACATGCGCTTGTAGGCGCCCGTATCCGCATCGAACACGATGACACGCTTGTTGCCGTAACCGTCGGCAACGAAAAGTTCGTTCGTCTTCGGATAGACGAAAACATCCGCGGGCTTCCAGAAACTGGTCGTATCCGCGTTGGTTTTCTTTTGCGCGGGACGGCCGATCTGCATCAGGAATTTTCCGTCTTTCGTGAATTTCAGGATCTGATCGTCGTTGCCGTTTCCGCTGATCCAGATGTTTCCCTTGTAATCCACGGTGATTCCATGTTCCGTCGAGGGCCACGTATAACCGTCCCCGGACTGACCGCCCCAGCCGCGCATGTAGTTGCCCGCCTGGTCGAACTCCATCACCGGAGGTCCCGTTTTCACCCCGCGCTGCACGGTTCTCGTGCGGTGAATGATCCAGATGTTGTTGTCGGCATCGGTCGCGGCGCTCGATACCTGGCCCAGCGTCCACCCGTTGGGGATGTGCGGCCAGGATGGGTCTACTGCGAACTTCGGCACTTTGACCGTGGACGCCGGCTGTGCGGCCGACGCCGGATGCGATCCGGCAATCACGAACACGGCAACCGTCGCCGAGGCGATCATGGCGGCAAACTGCAACTTCCGTCTTGGATTCATGATCCTGACTCTCCTCTTCAATAATCGGAACAGACTACGGCTTTACCGCAACGCTGACGAAAGCTTTCAATCCGTCTTGATATTCGCCGCCTGCGCAATGCGCTTGTACTTTTCGATCTCGGCGATCTGGAGCTTTCTTAATTCTTCCGGCGTGCCGCCGACGACTTCGGTCGCGACTTCGAGCATCATCGCGCGGTAGTCGGGCGCCTGCACGAGCGAGACGATGTCGGCGTTGAGCTTCTTCACTATGTCCGGCGGCGTGCCGGCGGGCACCCACACCGCGAACCACTGGCCGATGTCGAAGCCGGGGATCGTCTCGGAAATCGCCGCCGTGTCGGGCAGCGACGGCGAGCGCTTGAGTGTCGTCACCGCGAGCGGCCGCAGGCGGCCCGTCTTGATATGCGGGATCGCCACCACCACTGCGATCATGCCGACCGGCACGTGCCCGCCGAGGAGATCGATCAACGCGGGTGCTGCACCCTTGTACGGAATGTGATTCATCTTGATCTTCGCTTCGAGGTTCAAGAGTTCGCCCGCGAAATGCTGCGGCGAGCCGATGCCGACCGACGCGTAGCCAAGCTCGCCGGGCCGCGCCTTCGCGAACGCGATCAGCTCTTTGGTGCTCTTCACCGGCACCGACGGATGCACGAGCAATAGCGGCGGGCTCACCGACACGAGCGTGACGGGCGCGAAATTCTTCACCGGGTCGTACGGCATCTTGCTGAAGAGCGCGACGTTCATCGACATCTCGCTCGACGCGCTCACCAGTACCGTGTAGCCGTCGGGCGCGCTCTTCGCGACGATGTCGGCGCCTATCATGCCGTTGCCGCCGGCGCGGTTGTCGACGAACACCGACTGGCCCCAGCGTTCAGAGAGTTTCGTCGCGATCGGCCGCGCAGTCACATCCGTGCCGCCCCCTGGTGCGTAAGCGACGATGAAACGGACGGACTTGGAGGGATAAGTTTGAGCCGCCACGGGCGCCGCGATACAGACGGCGAACAGCGCGAATGCGCAGTGCCCTAACAATTGCGCGCGATGAGTCATGGGCTCCTCCCGAGACTGGCGACGCGGACAGTGTAACTCGCTTGAATCAAATCCTGAAATGCAACGATTCGCAATTTCTCCGCCGCATCCCTCCGCTACGATGCGTGCAGTTAGGACCCCTCGTGAGGCGCCGAGCAGTCGCAGTCGTGAAAAGGGCGGCTGCGACCCGGTGCCGCGTAGCGTCGGTGCGGGAGCTGACGATGAAGCTCCGGTCGATACTGATAATCGCAGCCGTCGGCGCTCCTACCCGCTCCACTCTTCGAGAGTCCGAGTCCGGAGCGCGCGGCGAGAAACTGTCTGAGCTCGCAACCCCATCGTGTTTTCTCATTCTGCGAGCGAGTTTTTTGAGCCGCTTTTCACGGCGAGCAGCACAGGGAATCCCCGGAGGGGACGACTCGCTGGGGCGGCCTTTTCTTCGGTTACCTTCTTTTGGCCGCGCAAACGAAGGTAACCAGCCCCGGGTCTGCCACCCGGTGAATGAGAAAAGTTGCCCCTCACTCCAACCCGGACTTAGCGCCGCGTCTTCAACAACGCGACCGCCTGCGCGAGCTGGCCGTCCTCCGCGGTTGCGTAATCCTTCAGCTCCGTCGGCGGCTCGACCGCCGCGATGTCCGGCATGACGCCCAGCTTGTCGACGGAGCGGCCGGTGGGCGTGATCCAGCGCGCAGTCGTCAGCTTGAGCGCCGTGTTGTTGCCCATGGGCAGGATGGTCTGGATCGACGCGCGGCCGAAGGTCCGCGTGCCGACGACCACCGCGCGCTTGTGATCCTGAAAGGCGCCGGCGATGATCTCGCAGCCGGCGGCGGACTGTTCGTTGACCAGCACGACGATCGGCACGTCTTTGACGCCCTCGGGCAGCGATTTCAGATACGCGCAGGAACGGCAATCCTCCACCGTATATTGGCGTTTCGCATCCTGCGTGCGGCCGTCCATCGTCATGACAGGCGTATGCGGCGGCAGGAAGATCGCCGACACGTCGATCGCCGTCGAGAGCAATCCCCCCGAATTGTTGCGCAGATCGATCACCAGCCCGTTGAGCGGCCCCTGCGTGTAGAGATCCGTCAATTGGCCGGCGAGCGCCCTGCCGGTGGTTTCCTGAAGCTGGGAAATGCGCACGTAGCCAACTCCGGGCTCGAGCAGCCTGGACTTCACGGACTGAATCCGGATCACCGCGCGCGTGGCCGTGATGACGAGCAGCCCGGGCTCGCCCTCGCGCAGGATGGTCAGCGTGACGGTCGTGCCCGGCTTTCCGCGGAAGAGCTTGACCGCGTCGTTCAGCGTCAGACCTTTGGTCACCGCGTCGTCGATCTTGAGTATCAGGTCGCCGGCTTTGATGCCGGCGCGCACGGACGGCGCGTCCGCGAGCGGCATCACCACCTTGACGACGCCGTCCTGCATGCCGAGCTCGAGGCCGATGCCCGCCAGATCGCCCGCTCCTCCGCGCAATTCCCTGAACGCTTCGGCGTCGAGGTAGTCGCCATCCGCGTCCGTGCGCTTCACCATGCCGCGGATGGCGTCCGTAAGTAGCTTGCGGTCATCGACCGGTTCGACGTAGTCGGTGCGGACCCTGCTCACGACATCGGCAAATATGCGCAGCTGCGCGGCGTCGATGGGCGGACGGACATCGGCGGTCGAAACAAGTCCGGGCGCGAGCAGCAGCCCGGCTGCCGCGCCGAGGAACACGTATCCGGGCGGGCGTAGCTTCCTCATCTGATCAACGCTGCGGGTCGGACCATTGTTGTGGGACCTGTGCAATAAATGGGATCAGCGATCAGGCTCCGGCGCGGGCCCTTATTTGGCTTTCCCCTCGGCTTTGGGGCACATCGTGATGGTTCCCTTGTTCTCCACGCAGGCTTTATAACAGGCGTCCCTGTCCGGACAGGCCAGTTCTTTTTTGCACCGCTGGTCGCAATGAGCCCAATACACCGCTCCCGACGCCAATAGTATTTTGGGACTCTGGTTTGCACTGCTCTGAGATTGCGCGCAGACGGTGGCGGACAGAAACGCGCATAACGTACCGACTATCAACTTATGCATCGACAACATCTTCTCCCTGAAATTAAAAATTACATACTCCCGATTACTTCCATCCCGTCCAATGTTGCCCCCATCTCTAACTCTTCCCCCGCAAGCGAGGGAAGAGAACGTTTAGCACCGCGCTGTTGCACGTTGAACGCTAAAAATGGCAGGGGAAGGTGAGGACGGCGCTTCACGATGCGACGGATTAATCCGCGTGTATGCCCGCCGCCTTGATGACCCTGGCCCAGGTCGCGGTCTCCGTCTTGATATCCGCCGCCATGTTCTCCGGCGTGCTGGCGACGGGCTCGTAACCTTCTTCTTTCAATCGCGCGACGACGTCGGGCACTTGCAGCGCCTTCGCGACTTCCTTGTTCAACCGCTCGACGACGTTCGCCGGCACGCCGCGCGGCGCGACGATGCCGATCCAGATCGACACGACGAAATCCTTGACGCCCGATTCGATCATCGTCGGCAGTTCGGGGATCGCAGATGAGCGCGCGCGTCCGGTCACCGCGAGCGCTTTCAGGCGCCCGCCTTTGACCTGCTGCATCGCCGACGGCATCGTCGCAAAAAGCATCGCGACTTCGCCGGTCATCACGGCGAGCACCGCCGGCCCGCCGCCTTTGTACGGCACGTGCGTGATGTCGACGCCGGCGAGATAACTCAACAATGCGCCGGCGAGATGATTCGACGTGCCGTTGCCGCCCGAGGCATAAGTCAACTGGCCGGGACGCGCTTTCGCCAGCGCGATCAGCGCACGCACGTCCTTCACCGGCATCGACGGCGGCACCACCAGCATGTTCGGCAGCGAAGCGATGATGCTGACCGGCGCGAAATCTTTTATCGGATCGTAGCTGAGTTTCTTATAGAGGCTCGGATTCGCCACGACGACGCCGCTCGTGGTCGCCATGATCGTATAGCCGTCCGGCGGCGCCTTCGCTGCGAGTTCGGCGCCGAGCGCGCCGCCCGCGCCGCCGCGGTTGTCGATCAGCAGCTGCTGGCCGAGCGCCTCGCTCATGCGGTAGCCGACGGTGCGGATCAGGATGTCGGTCGAGCCGCCGGTCGCGAACGGCACGACGACGCGGATCGGCTTCACCGGATAATCGGCGTCCGCCGCTACCGCGCATGCGCCCGCGAGCAGCATCAGCGCGCCCGCTCCGCAGCGGGCTTTGGTGGCGTTTTTCATGATCGATCCCCGCAATTCGTCATTGATTGCATTTGCGCCGCAAATCGGCGAACGCCCCGTCGAGCCGGTTGCGCGAGGCTTCGATCCGCTGCATGCGCGCAACGACCTCGTGGCGGTCCTGCTCGAGCTTCGCGCGCGCGGCGACGATGTGTTCCTGAACGCGCTCCGGCGCCGCGCCCGCGCGGTACTTGCGCTCGCGCACGCAATGCATCGCGTCGAAGAGCCGGGTCAGCGTTTCTTTCGTCACCGTGATCGATTTGCCCGTGTATTCCTTTATTGCGTTCTCGAGAATGTCGGGGCCGACCTGCGACGGCGGAATGTTGCGGTCGGCAACCGTTTTCATCATGAGCGAGAGAATCTGATGGCCCGTGCGGTACGACATGCCGTGTTCCTTGACGAGAAAACCGACCACCGTGCTCGCCTGCGACCAGTGATCGTTCGCGCACTGCGCCATGCGCGCCTTGTTGACCTTCATGCTGCCCAGCGCTTCGCCCAGCGCATCCATCGCGCGATGCGATTCGTCCGCGCATTTCCAGAATTCGGCCGGCAGCATCGTCGCCATTTCGAGCTGGTCGGAAGCGGTCTTCGTGATCGCCAGCGCTTCCATCAGGCGGCCCGTGATCAGGCCGCTGGTGCCGTTGATGAATTCGAGCACGTACGGAATGCGCATCTGCGGCGATATGCTCGACGTGATGCTCAGACGGTCGGGCAGCTCGATGAAATCGAACTCCGAGCTGTGCCAGATCAGAAAATCCATCGCGAGCCGGCCGAGCGTGCTGTGCATGAGCGCCAGCGCCATGTACGTTTCGAGCATGTAATCGTAGTTGCGGATCGAATCGCGCGCATTCCACGGCGCCGCGTCGAAGCCGAGCAGCTCGTCGAAGCGCTCGAGGTCGAGCGGGAACTCGATGCCGTAGGCGGCACCCGTGCCGACCGAACTGATGTTGGTGTTGGCGAAATTGAGCAGGAAGCGCTGAAAGTCGCGCTCGAGCGGCTCGACGAACGACATCAGGTAGAAGCCGAAGGTGCCGGGCTCGATATGCTGGATGTAGCTGTAGCCGGGCATCAGGGTTTCGAGGTGCTGCGCGGAGACGTCGATCATGCGCTCGCGCAGATCGAGCGACGACGCCATGATCTTCAACTGCAGTTCGCGGAACGCGATGCGCGAGGCGACGACGCGCAGGCTCGGGCTCGAGCGGCCGATGTGCAGCCAGCCGGATTTTTCCTCCTCGCTGAACTTGCGCATGTACTCTTCGCCGCCGTGGATCACGTTCCACAGCGCCTTGCGCGCTTCGACGACGCCTTCCTTCTCCATCTCGACGACCGCCTTGACCAGCGCCTCGACCGCTTCGGGCGGCGCGATGCCCTGCTCGCCCAGCACGACCACCTGCGCCTTGTCCCACTGATGCAGCGCCTCGAGAAACAGCGGCTCGCGCATCGTCTCGGCGTAATAGTGCTTGAGCAGATCGCTGGGCTTGTCGTTAAGACGGCCCTTCCAGAAAAAACTCATGCCTCCTCCAGACCAGGAAATTGACGCCGCTTCGCAAGGAATGCGGCGGCGGGTTTTCTCGATGTTACCGCAATTTGCCGCGCCGGCTTGTTGGGCGGGGCTGAAGAGATCGGCGGAAAAAACTGCGCGTGCCATTCAATCCGTCTTGATGTTCGCCGCCTGCGCGATGCGCTTGTATTTTTCGATCCCGGCGATCGGCAAACTCTCGCCTATGACCTGCCTCGCCGATCGCATCGGCCTGCACACCCGCACGCTCGACACGACGCCGTGCGAACGGCCCGCTTGCAGCCCGCCGGTCGTTTGTGTATTATTTGATACATGCCTCATAAACGATACAAACTCGGCCTGACGCTCAAAGCGCTGCGGGAAAAGAAGGGCCTGTCTCAAGTGGACGTGGCCAGGACGGCGGGCATTGGCCGCTCCACTCTCGTCCATCTTGAAAACGGCGTTGACGTACGTCTATCGAAGGTCACGGCCGTGGCAAGAACTTTAGGCGTGGAAATCGAACCCGTTGCCGAGCCGAGCGTCATGTTTGAGCGTAAACAGGCCCGGTTTCAAAATGCTTTCCGGATGCAGGCGCTGCAAAGCGCGCATCGCCGAATCGCTTTGGATTTATTGCAGGATGATCCTTCCATGGCCGGAGCAATTGCCGAAGCCAGAAGGATGGTGCAAATTTGGGAGCGCGACAAAACCTGCAGCCCCTTCTATATCAAGAGATGGAAAGACGTGCTGCGCGGATCGGCGCGGCAAGTTGGAAAAGCGCTGGCTCACCTGGATGAGAAATGGGAGCTTGCGCTTTTTCAAAATACCCCTTTTGGTTCGCTGATCGCGAGAAAAAGTGAACCTGGAACAGCTTGATACGTTGCTCGGTGAAATTTTTCGCGCCAAAGGCGTGAATGGATTCGTTATCGTCGGCAGCCTGAGCGTATTGGGAATTACCCGGAATCGTCCCGCGCTGGGCCGCATGCTCATGTCGATCGACGTCGACGCATATCCCGAGCACGATCCCCGGTTGACGGACGAGCTGGGAAGACTGTGGGGACAAGGCTCGGCGTTCGAACGCAAGCACGGTTACTATTACGATGCGGTTCCCCCCGAATTGCCCACCCTTCCCGCGGGATGGGAAAGCCGCATGATTCCGCTGACGCTGCCGTCCGGCGTTCATGTAAAGTTCCTCGAACCCAATGATGCCGCGGTCTCCAAATATGCGCGCGGCGAACCCAAGGATCGGCAATGGATACGCGAAGGGCTGCGGCAATCGATCCTTTCATTGGCGACAATCGAGTATCGTTTCCGGGAAACTCCTTTCCTGGACCGGGAAGAACATGCGCGCGCCAAAGCGCTCCTGCAAGAAGACCGCAGCTGGCTTGAATCGATTTTCAAAGCCGGAAAAAACAAATAGCCAGGGGTCGCGGCCCGAACCGGACAACCAAAACGTCAACCTTCGACAATCGAACGTCATTGCCTTCAACAAGATGTCCTTGACCACCCTCGCCGATCGCATCGGCCTCCACACCTGGACGCTGGACACGACGCCGCTGCCCGACGTGCTGCGGATCGCGCGCGAATCGGGTTACAACGCAGTCGAGCTGCGCCACGCCGATTTCGTGCGCTGCATCGAAGCCGGCATGACCAGCGAGCAGGTGCTAGCCCTGATCCGCGCCAGCGGCCTGGTGGTTTCGTGCGTGGGCCTCGAAACCGGCATGCTCTTCGCGCAGGGCGCCGAGGCGAAGCGGCTGTTCGACTCGATGGACGTGATGTGCGCCAGAGCCGCGGCGCTCGGTTGCGAAGTGATGATGGTCGCGCCGGGAAGCAATCCCGCGACCAACGTGAAAGACGCCGCGCGCAATTTCGCCACCGGCTGCGAGATCGCAGCGAAGCACGGCCTCAAGTGCGCGCTGGAATTCGGTTCGCGCCATCCGGTCGTCAACCGGCTCGCAGTCGCGCGCGAGATCGTCGCTCTCGCGAACAAGCCCAACGCCGGCCTGTTGATCGACACCTATCACGCGCAAATCGTCGGCGACGGCGGCCGCGGTTTCGCAGACGTGCCGGCCAAGGACATCATCGCGTTCCAGTTCAGCGACGCGCCGCCGGGACCGCTCGTCAACGACGGCCCCGCGCTCGATCGCCTCCCGCCCGGCCAAGGCACCGTGCAGTGGCGCGAAGTCCTGCAACTGCTGATGGAAAAAGGCTACGCGCGGTACATCAATTACGAAGCGCCGAATCCGGCACTATGGGCGAGGCCACCTGAGGAGGCGGCGCGGGAAGGCGTCGAGCGGATTCGAGCGTTGATTGCGGATGCCGTTAATGCGGCATCCTGACTAAATCACCGGGTCTGCCACCGGGAAAATAGCATGCTACTTCAGCGCGTCCAATCTCCACACCTGTGCCTTCACCGGCCACACGCCCATCTCGATCGCCTTCGC
>CAZEAX010000184.1:0-9101 GCA_964510405.1 uncultured Streptomyces sp.
TCTCGATCGCCCACAGGATCAGGCGCGTCCAGGTCGTGATGATGCGACAGCGCGTGATCGGATCGAATGGAAACGTGAGTAGTGCGATGACCGAGAAGGGCGGCGTGAGGATGAGCTGGAATGCGGCGAACAGGCAGGAGCGCAGGAAAACGCTCATTGCACGATAGCTTTCACCGCCTCGTCGAGGTCGGCAAAGATGCGGACGTTCGGCGGCAGTCCGCCGGCGGCCTGCGTCTGCTTGCCTTTGCCGGTAAGCACCAGGATCGCCTGCCCGTCCACTGCCGCGGCCGCTTGCAGATCGCGCAGCGAGTCGCCGATGCACGGCACGCCGGCGAGCTCGGTATTGAACCGATGCGCGATTTCCTCGAGCAGCCCTGGTTTGGGCTTGCGGCAATTGCAGTCCGCTTCCTGCGCGTGCGGGCAGAAAAACACCGCGTCGATGCGCCCGCCGACCTGGGCCAGCGCCTTATGCATCTTCTCGTGGATGGCGTTCAGCGCCGCAACTTCGAAGAGCCCGCGCCCGATGCCGGACTGATTGGTCGCGACCACTACGTGGTAGCCGTCGTGGTTAAGGCGCGCGATCGCCTCAAGGCTGCCCGGGATCGGTTTCCATTCCACGGGCGACTTGATGTACTCGGCGCTGTCGACATTGATGACGCCGTCGCGGTCGAGAATAATGAGTTTCATGCGGCGAGCTTGGAAATGTCGGCGACCTGATTCATAAGCCCATGCAAATCGCGTAACAGCGCAATGCGATTGTCGCGCAGCTTTACGTCCTCAGTCATCACCATCACATCGTTGAAGAAGCCGTCGACCGGATTCCGCGCTTGCGCAAGCACTTTCAGCGTCCCGGTATAGTCGCCGGCGGCAAAGCACGACTGCACGTCCGGACGCATTTTATCGACGGCTTGCGCCAGCGCGATTTCCGCGGCTTCTGTGAATAGCGACGCGTTAATGGAGGCGGCTCCTGCGGCAGCTTTTTTCAGGATATTGCCTATACGCTTATTCGCGGCAGCGAGTGGACCGGCTTCCGGCAGTTTTCCGAATTCGATTACTGCCCGCACGCGCGAAACGATCTCGTTCAGCGGCGGCGTCAGCGCGATGACCGCATCGACCGCATTGCGGTCGTAAAGCGGTGAAAGCTGATTGCGATAGCGTTCGAAGATGAACTCCATGATCTCCGGTGTTGTGCCATTCCCGATAGTACCCGGCTTGAATAATTCCGCTGACTGCTGCAGAAGTTCGTCGATTCGCAGGCTAAATGGCCGCTTAAGGACGTGGAACATGGCCCCAAGATGCTCGAATGCGTTAATGAGGCCCAGCGCCGCGCGTCGTAACCCGAATGGATCTTTCTCGCCCGTGGGTTGCAGCCCAATGCCCCAGATACCGACAATGGTCTCGACACGGTCGGCAATGAACAAGCACATGCTGATAAGGTTGTCGGGTCCGGAATTGCTATCGTAACGGATGCGATACTGGTCGCCTACGGCGTCGGCCACCCGCATATCCTCGCCATCGGCGAGCGCGTAATAACGGCCCATGACGCCTTGCAGCTCGGGAAATTCGCCGACCATGTTAGTTATCAAGTCGGCCTTCGCGAGCCAGGCGGCGCGCTCCGCCAATGCGGAATCCGCGTTCAGCGCGCGCGCAATCCGGCCCGCGAGCAATTGCACGCGCTCGGTGCGTTCGAGCTGGTTGCCGAGCTTGTTGTGGTAAGTCACTTTCGCGAGTAGCGGCACGCGGTCTTCAAGCCGAGTTTTCTTGTCGGTTTCGAAGAAAAAGCGCGCGTCGGCCAGGCGCGGGCGCACGACCCGCTGATTGCCTTCGACGATGTTTTGCGGATCGGCGAGCCGCATATTGCTCACGATCAGAAATTGGTTGACGAGCTTGCCGGCTTTATCGAATAGCGGGAAATACTTCTGATTCTGCCGCATCGTGAGCACCAGGCATTCCGGCGGCACCGCGAGAAACTCGGGCTCGAATTCGCCGGCGTAAACGGTCGGCCGCTCGACGAGTGCGGTGACTTCCTCGAGCAGCGGCGCATAGTCCGCTTCCGCGCCCAGCGTGGCGTTGAGCGCGGACGCTTGTTCCGCGAGCTGGCGCGCAATGTCGGCCTGGCGCTCGGCAAACGACGCCACGACGCTGCCGTGTGCGGCGAGGGCTTCCGCATAAGCGTCCGCCGTCGCGATCGGGATGTCTTTCACGCCCTGAAAACGGTGGCCGTGAGCAATGCGACCCGCCGTGAGCCCCAACACGCTGACCGGCACGATGTCCGCGCCGTAGAGCGCGATGAGCCCGTGCGCGGGGCGCACGAAATGCACGGTCGTCGCGCCATCCGCCAGTTGATAGCCCATCACCTTGGGAATCGGCAGTTTTGCAACGGCGTCCTCCAACGCAGTTTGCAGGCCGGCTTGCAATATGGCGCCCGCAACCACCTGATTCAGAAATACGTATTCGGCATTGCCCTCGGCTTTGCGTTCGAGCTGCGCCACGGAGCCGCCGTCTTTTTCCAGCCGTTTCAGCAGCGCGGCAGTGGGCTTGCCATCGGCGCCGTAGGCGACCTTGGCCGGCATGAGTTTCCTGCTTTCCGCGCGGTCCGGCGCGCGGTCGAGCACATCGGCAATCGTGACGCCGAGACGGCGCGGCGTTGCATAGACGACCATGTTTGGGGTTTTGCCTACGAGACCGCGCGCGGTCAGGCCCGCGGCGATGGCTTGCGCGAACGCGTCGCCCAGGCGCTTGAGCGCCTTCGGCGGCAGCTCCTCGGTGAAAAGTTCGACGAGCAGGTTCGCGCTCATGCCGTTTCCCGCTCGCGCAAAGCCGTCTGCAGGCCGGCGAGATCGATGCCCAGTTTTTCGAGCTGGCCGGGAGGGCACATGGAGAAATTCGCGCGCACCCGCGAGTCGAGGTACGCCTGCGACACGCTGCGCGCGAGATTGCGGATGCGACCGATATACGCAGCGCGCTCGGTCACGGAGATCGCGCCGCGCGCGTCGAGCAGGTTGAAAGTATGCGCGGCTTTCAACACCATCTCGTAAGCGGGTAACGCCAGCGCCGCGGCGATCAGACGTTTCGCTTCGCTTTCGTACTGGCTGAAGTGCTCGAATAAGAGGTTCGCGTTCGACACCTCGAAGTTGTACGTCGATTGCTCGATTTCGTTCTGATGATAGACATCGCGGTACGTGACGCCCGGCGTCCACACGAGGTCGAACACGTTTTCCACGCCCTGCAGATACATCGCGAGGCGCTCGAGGCCATAGGTGATTTCGCCGGTGATCGGTTTGCAATCGATGCCGCCGACCTGCTGGAAATAGGTGAACTGCGTGACTTCCATGCCGTTCAGCCACACTTCCCAGCCGAGGCCCCACGCGCCGAGCGTCGGGTTTTCCCAGTCGTCCTCGACGAAGCGGATGTCGTGCGCCTGCGGATCGATGCCGATCGCGACCAGCGAGCCGATATACAGATCGAGAATGTCGAGCGGCGACGGTTTGAGCACGACTTGGTATTGATAGTAGTGCTGCAGGCGGTTCGGATTTTCGCCGTAGCGGCCGTCTTTCGGGCGCCGCGAGGGTTGCACGTAGGCCGCGCGCCACGGCTCGGGACCGATCGCGCGCAAAAATGTCGCCGTGTGCGACGTGCCGGCGCCGACTTCCATATCGTACGGCTGAAGCAGCGCGCAGCCCTGCTGGTCCCAGTATTGGGAAAGCCGCAGTATCAATTGCTGAAAAGTCAGCATCGGGTTCCCGTCGCGCACTAAGGTGTTGGCAAGTCGCGAATTTTACTGGTTCCACGCACCGCTAGCCACCCTCCGCCGAGCGCCAGCGCGATTGACAGCGCAATGATGGGCAGGTTTCCCCAGCGCACAAAGGGCGTCGCTCCCGCGTATCCCTGCACGTCGCCGTTGACCGCGGCGCGCGCGAACTCGGGCGCTTCCTTCAGCACCTTGCCGTGCTGATCGATGATGGCCGTCATGCCGGTGTTGGTGGCGCGCAGCATATAGCGCCCGGTTTCGAGCGCGCGGGTTTGCGATATCTGCAGATGCTGGCGCGGCGCCACCGAGCGCCCGAACCACGCGACGTTGCTCACGTTCACGAGCAGCGTCGCCTGCGGCAATTGGCGGATGACTTCCGCGCCGAACACGTCCTCATAACAAATATCGACGGCCACGCGCTGGCCCGCGACTTCGAGCGGCTGCTGGGTGTCCGCGCCGCGCGCGAAATCGAGCAGCGGGATTTGCACGACATCGAAAAACCACCCGAACAAAAACTTCAACGGGATGAACTCGCCGAACGGCACCAGGTGCGATTTGCGGTAGGTCTGGGTCGGCGCCATGCCGAACGACAACACGCTGTTGTAATAGTCGCTCGTGCCGCTGCGTTCGGGCACCCCGATGAGCGCATCGCCGCCGTTGCTGCGGGCGTGCGCGGCGAGCACGGCCAGATAATCTGCAGGCACTTCATGCAGGAACATCGGCAGCGCGGTTTCCGGCAGCACGATGAGCCGGGCGTGGCTGGCGACGACCAGATCGTGGTACTCGGCGAGGGTCGGCGCTACGCGGTCCTCGCGCCATTTCATGTCCTGCGCAATGTTTCCCTGCAGGAGGCTTACGCTGAGCGGCGTGCCCGCGGGTGCGGTCCAAGTGATCTGTTGCAATGAATAGCCGCCAACCCACAGCCCGGCAAGGATGAAGACGGAAGAATGAAGGATGAAGGACAAAAATCGGTTGCGATTCTCTTTGACGGCGGGATGCGTAAAAAGATTAACGATAAGTGCCGCAGTCAGAACCGTCGCAAAAGTGGCACCATAGACGCCGACCACGGGCGCATAACCCGCGAGAGGGCTGGTCGGGACTTGCGAATAGCCCAGTGCCAGCCATGGGAAACCGGTGAACAACCAGCCGCGCACCCAATCCGCGAGCGTCCACAGCGCGGGCAGGACCACGAGCGTTGCCGCGACCGAACGCGGGCCGAGGGCGAAATAGACATAACCGATGATTGCCGGATAGCACGCCAGAATGCAGCAGAACGCGAAAGTCAGCACCGCGGCGAGCAGCGCCGGCATCGCGCCGAAATCGTGCAGGCTCACGTACACCCAACTCACGCCAGCGAGAAAATAGCCGAGGCCGAATACGAACCCGATGGCGGCCGCATGACGGCGGTTATCGGCGCGTCGCCACAGCACGATCAGCAGCGCGAGTGTTGCGATCAACACCGGGAAGTAACCGAACGGCTCGAAACTCAAAACGCTGACTGCGCCGGCCAGCGCCGCCAGCGGCAGAAGGGGGATGCGAAACAGCGCGCCGTTCGGGTCTGGGCTCACGCCGACTTTAGTTCGCGCCGGGTTTTTTTTCGACCAGCAACAAATGCAGCCGGCGGCTGTCGGCGCGCAGCACCTTGAAATTCAGGTTGTCGACGGTCAACTGGTCGCCGCGCTTGGGCATGCGGCCGAATTGCTTGAGCACGAGCCCGCCGATCGTGTCGTGGTCGTCGTCGTCGAATTGCGTGCCGAAGGTCGCGTTGAATTTGGCGATTTCGGTCACCGCCTTGACGCGCCACGCGCCGCTCTTGTCGGCGATGATGTCGTCCTCGGTTTCGTCGAAGTCGTATTCGTCCTCGATATCGCCGACGATCTGCTCGAGCACGTCTTCGATCGTCACCAGCCCGGCGACGCCGCCGTACTCGTCGACTACGATGGCGATGTGGTTGCGGTTCGCGCGGAAGTCCTTGAGCAGCACGTTAAGCCGCTTCGATTCGGGAATGAAAACCGCCGGGCGCAGCATGTCGCGTACGTTGAACTCTTCCTCGCCCGCGTAATAGCGCAGGAGGTCTTTGGCGAGCAGGATCCCGATCACGTGGTCCTTGTCGTGCTCGATCACGGGGAACCGCGAGTGATTGGTCTCGATCACCAGCGGGATGAATTTGTCCGGCGGTTCGCTGATATCGATGACATCCATCTGTGCGCGCGGAATCATGATGTCGCGCGCCTGCATTTCGGCCACCTGCAGCACGCCTTCGATCATCGACAGCGCATCGCTGTCGAGCAGGTTGCGGTCGTAGGCCGAACGCAAAAGCCCGACGAGCTGATCGCGGTCTTCCGGTTCGCGCATGAGCAGCGCGCCGACGCGTTCGAGCCAGGTGGGTTTGGGAGGGCTATCGCTCATGCTTGTCGTACGTTCTTTTTGGGTTTTCTCGCCGCCGTTTGCGCGACGTCGCGATACGGGTCGGCATAACCGAGGCGCGCAAGTATGCGCGTCTCCAGATTTTCCATGCGCGTTGCGTCGTGCGCACGTTCGTGATCGAAGCCTTGCAAATGCAGCATGCCGTGCACCGTGAGGTGCGCGTAGTGTGCTTCGCGGCGCATGCCCTGCCGGTTGGCTTCGCGCGCGACGACCGGCGCGCAAATCGCAATATCGCCTTCCAGCGGACTCTTTTGCGAGTAAATGAAAGTCAGCACGTTCGTCGCGTAGTCGCGCCCGCGGTAGTTGAGGTTGAGCTCGCGCGCTTCGCGCTCGCCGACGAGGCGCAGCGTGACCCGCGCATTTTTGCGCAGCGCCGCGCGCGCCCACAACCGTAACTTGGCAGGCAGCGGCAGTTGCGCGCAGCGGGTGCCATATTGAATCGTGAGCGCCAATTCAGGCGTCCGGCCCGGCTTGCGCTTTGGTGTGCCGCTCATAGGCGTTTACGATCCGTTGCACCAGCGGGTGGCGCACCACGTCGCTTGATTGAAAGTGGGTAAAGGCGATGCCGCGCACGCGCTTCAATACCGTGGCGGCCTCGATCAGGCCGCTCTTGTGGCCGCGCGGCAGGTCGATCTGCGTGACGTCGCCCGTGACGACCGCCTTGCTGCCGAAGCCGATGCGGGTCAGGAACATCTTCATCTGCTCGGGTGTCGTGTTTTGCGCTTCATCGAGAATGACGAACGCCTGGGAGAGCGTGCGCCCGCGCATGAATGCAAGGGGCGCGACTTCGATCGCGCTGCGCTCCAGCAGTTTCGCCACCTTGTCGTAACCCATCAGATCGTACAGCGCGTCGTAGAGAGGCCGCAGGTACGGATCGACTTTCTGCGCCATGTCGCCGGGCAGAAAACCCAGGCGCTCGCCGGCTTCGACCGCCGGGCGCACGAGCACGATGCGCTTGACGTTGTCGCGTTCGAGCGCATCGACGGCGCACGCGACCGCGAGGTAAGTCTTGCCGGTGCCCGCGGGCCCGATGGCGAACGTGATGTCGTGCGCCTGGATTTGTTTCAAATAACCGACCTGGCGAGGCGTGCGTCCGTGCAGATCGGGCCGGCGCGTTTTTAATTGCGGCGCGTTGTCGTTCATCGTGGGTTGCGCGCGCGCCACTTCGATGAGGCCAAGCTGCACGTCTTCGACCGAGAGGCTGTGCCTGGCCTTGGCGTAGAATTTCTCCAGCGCCTGCGCCGCAAGGTGCGTCTGCCCGGGCTGGCCGGTCAGCGCAAAGCGCTCGCCGCGCCGCGCGATCACCACGTCGAACGCGGTTTCGATCTGGCGCAGGTTCTCATCCAGCACGCCGCACAAATTGGCGAGCCGCTGGTTGTCGACCGGCGTAAAGGCGACTTCGGCGGGTTTCAAGCGTGTACGAGCTCGATCTTGCCGCGGAGCGTATGCGAAAGCGCAGCGGTAATGGTGACGTCGACGAATTGCCCGATAAGCCGCGTCGCGCCGGCGAAATTGACGATGCGGTTGTTGTCCGTGCGGCCCGCCAGATCGCGTGCGTCTTTTTTTGATGCGCCTTCCACCAGTACGCGCTGGGTTGTGCCGAGCATGGCTGCACTGATGCTCGACGCCTGCGCGTCGAGCAATGCCTGCAGTTCGCGCAGGCGCGCGAGCTTGATGTCGTGCGGCGTGTCGTCCGGCAGGGCCGCTGCGGGCGTGCCCGGGCGCGGGCTGTAGACAAAACTGAAACTCGCGTCGAAGACCACTTCTTCGATCAGCTTCAGGGTGGCCGCGAAGTCGGCGGCGGTTTCACCCGGAAAGCCGACGATAAAATCGGAGGAAATCGAAATGCCGGGCCGGACCTTGCGCAACCGGCGCACGATGGATTTGTACTCGAGCACGTTGTAGCCGCGTTTCATTTGCGCGAGCATGCGGTCGGAACCCGCCTGCACCGGCAGGTGCACGTGATTCACGAGTTGCGGCAGGCGCGCGTACACGTCTATCAGGCGCTGCGTGAATTCGCGCGGGTGCGATGTCGTATAGCGCAGGCGCTCGACGCCCGGGATCTCCGCCACGTATTCGAGCAGCAAGGCGAGATCAACAGGTTCACTTTGCACGGCGCCACCGGATTCACGTACCGCTCCGCGGTAAGCGTTCACGTTTTGCCCGAGCAGCGTGATTTCCTTGACACCTTGTTGGGCCAGCTCGGCGACCTCGGTCAGGACGTCGTCGAGCGGACGGGACACTTCCTCGCCGCGCGTGTAGGGCACCACGCAAAACGTGCAGTACTTGCTGCAGCCTTCCATGATCGATACGAAAGCGCTGCCGCCCTCGACGCGGGCCGGCGGCAGGCGATCGAATTTTTCGATTTCCGGGAACGAAATATCGACCTGCGGCTGGCCGCTCGCGCGCCGCGCCGCGATCATGGCCGGCAGGCGATGCAGCGTTTGCGGACCGAATACCAGGTCCACGTAGGGCGCGCGCGTGACGATCGCGGCGCCTTCCTGGCTCGCGACGCAACCGCCTACTCCGAGGATAAGATCGGGGCGCTGCTGCTTCAGATGCTTGATGCGGCCCAGGTCATGGAAAACTTTTTCCTGGGCTCTTTCGCGTACCGAACACGTATTGAAGAGGATCACGTCGGCGTCTTCGGGGGTTGCGGCCGCCACCATGCCGTGCGCCGCATGCAGCACGTCCGCCATCTTGCCCGAGTCGTACTCGTTCATCTGGCAACCGAAGGTCTTGATGTAAAACTTGGACGGCACGCGGGGCTGTTACTTCTGACCGAACTGCGCCTGTTCCTGCGGCGTAAGTATATAGATGCGTCCGATGTCGCCATTCATGTCGGGGACCACCGCGACGTCGGCACCCGGCGGCAACGCGCCATGCACGACGGTCCGGTTATTCTGATCGTAGATGACGCCAC
>CAZEAX010000185.1:0-1364 GCA_964510405.1 uncultured Streptomyces sp.
GCGGCGCGGACGGCATCAGCGGAGTGCGCTGGCGCGACCGCAGAAATGGCAATGAAGTAACAAAACCGATCAGCCGCGTATTTCTGTTCGTCGGCGCCGATCCGAACACTCATTGGCTCGCCGGCTGCGGCGTGAAAGTGAACGACAAGGGATTCGTGTGTACCGGCATCGACCTGGCACCCGATGAATACGTGCGGTCGGACCGCGCGCAGGAGGGACGCCATCCCTTGCCGCTTGAGACCTCCGTCTCGGGCGTGTTCGCGATCGGCGACGTGCGCGCGAACTCGACCAAGCGGGTCGCGGCGGCGGTGGGCGAAGGCGCGGCGGTGGTGGCGCAGGTTCACGCGTGGCTTGCAGCGAGCCAAACTGACTCCACCCGCGCGTAAGAATCGCGGCGCAATAAAAAATCGCTATTCTGGCCGGGTAAGGCGCAGCGGTGGCCGTTCGCCGATTGCGTCGAGCCAGCCGGCAAGTGCGGGCGCGCTCTCGCGCCAGTGCACTTCCGGCAGACGGAAATCGACATAGCCAAGCCCGACGGCGATCGCGAGGTCGCCGATATCGGGTTGTCCGTGCGAACCTGGCACGGTGGTATCTTGCGCGAGCACCGCGATCGTGCGGTCGACTGCGGCGAGCCAGCGCTCCGCCAATACTGCGGTGCCTTGCGGATGCGCGTAACGCCTTTCGATCGTCACGCCGAACGCGGCGTCGATCAGCGAGCGGCCGAGCCCGTACTTCACCAGCGCCGGTATGCCCTTGGGAAAAAGCGTGGCGCCCCGCCCCGCTTCATCGAGAAACAGGCAAATGCACGCGCTGTCGACGATAGCCTGCCCGTCGTCCGTGACCAGCGCCGGGACTTTCGCTGCGGGATTGACCGCCAGCAATTCCGGCGGCGACGCCCATGGATCGGTCCACACCAGCTCCACTTGATCGGCGAGGCATTTTTCGTGCACCACCACCCGCGCGAGCCGCGCGTATGGAGATGCCTGGTTCAAGAATAGCCGCATGCAATTGCTCCGGTTGTTAGCGATATTCAAATCTGTTGAAGGTCGATGCCGCGACGGGCGGGGGCGCGTTGATACAGCGCGAAGGCGCCGGCAGCGAGCACGCCGCTGGCGATCAGCAGCGCGGACGCCAGGCCGCCGCCGGTCTTAAGCAGCGCGCGCGCACTCAGCGGACCCAGCAGCTGGCCGATTGCAAACGCCGCGGTCATCGCGCTAAGCAAGCCGACGGGTTGCGGTCCGGCGATCGCTCTGGTTGCCTGGACCGCCGCCATCGTTATCACCATGAACGTGCCGCCGACGAGCAGTCCCGCCAGAATAATTGCGGTCATCGAATGCCAGAGCGCAGGGAGCGCCACGCCGGCA
>CAZEAX010000185.1:1374-9093 GCA_964510405.1 uncultured Streptomyces sp.
ATAAGCGAAGATTGTCGGCCGGACGAAATGCGCTCACGGCCAGCGTCGAGACGAGCGCGGCGGCGCCGAATACTGGCCACGTCCACCCAAATATCGCAGGGTCGGATATGACCTCCTTCGCCATCGCGGGCAGAAACGTCGCGGGAATGATGTAGCCGAATCCGCTCGTCGCAAAGCATGCGACGAGGCACATCGACTCGCGGTTCCAGCAGATAGGTTGTCCATGCACGGAGGCGGCGGCGCGCGCGATCGCCGGAATACGGGCGAGAAAAACCGGCAGCACAAACACGACGACGATCAGCGAGACCGCGCCCAACGCGATCCACGCCGCCGCCGCGCTCCAGCGCCAGTGCATCATTGCAAGAGTCGCGAGACCCGCACCCGCGATGCCCAGTCCCACACCTGCGAATATGCGCCCGTTCAATGCCGGGCGGCCCGCTGCGACGAGACGTTCCAGCGACCACGACGAAACATAAATCATCACCCACGCACTGGCCACTCCCGCGAGCGCGCGCAGCGCCAGCCACATTGGATAATCGTGCGTGTATCCCATGCCGAGCGTCGCCAGGCCAATTGCGGACATGCCGCCGACGATTGCCGCAGTCGCGGGAACCGGCACCGCGAACGCTATCAACGCACCCGCGAAATAGCCGGCGTAATTGGCCGTCGCAAGCCACGTGCCGCCGGCGACCGTCAACGCGTACTCATCCTGCATCAGGGGCAACAGCGGCGTGAATGCGAACCGCCCGATCCCCATCGCCACCGCCAGCGCAAGCATGCCCGCACCGGCGACCTGGTTCCTCGATATTCGCTGCATGATGATGGCCCCGTTTGCGCCCGTCCGCCTTGATGCTCAGGGGCCCATCTTAGGATTGACGATCCATAATTAAAAATGAATAATTGAGATCAAATTCATCTTGAATTAAGAACTATGGATTTCGCCGCGCTGCAGTTTTTCAAAGCCGTCGTCGACGAGGGCGGCATCAGCGCGGCCGCGCAGAAACTCCACCGCGTGCAGTCGAACGTGACGACCCGCATCCAGCAGCTCGAAGCGTCGCTCGGCGCGCAACTTTTCATTCGCAACAAGCGCCGCCTGATCCTGTCGCCCGCCGGCGAATTGTTCCGCGAGTACGTCGAGCAGCTGTTGCAGTTGTCGGGCGAGGCGCGCGAGGCGGTGCTCGGCGGCACGCCGCGCGGGTCGCTGCGCATCGGCACGCTCGAAAGCATCGCGGCGAGCCGGCTGCCGCCGCTGCTGTCCGGTTATCACGCGTCGCATCCGGCCGTGCGCGTGGAACTGACGACCGGCACCAACGATGCGCTGCTCGAAGGCGTGCTGGGACGCAAACTGGACGCGGCATTCGTGGTCGAATCCGCCGGCGCGTCGCAACTCGACGTGATCCCGACCTTCGACGAAGAGCTGGTCGTGATTGCGCATCGCGGTCACGCACGGGTCCGGCGCGCTAACGACGTGCGTGCGGATACCGTGCTCGCGTTTCCCGCGGGATGCGCGTACCGCCGCCGCCTGCAGGCGTGGTTCGCGGCGGACGATCTCGTGCCGGAACGCGTGATGGAGCTCGGCTCGTACCATACGATCGTGGCGTGCGCCGCCGCCGGCACCGGTATCGCTTTCATCCCGCGCTCGGTGCTCGACACGGTGCGCGGAGCCGATAATCTCGGGGTCCATCCGTTGAGTGGTGCACTGGGCAAGGTCACGACGTGCCTGGTGTGGCGCAAAGGCGAATCGTCGCTGGCGCTCAACGCTATGAAAATACAACTCGGCGAGTTACGCGAAAGCGCCCGAAAAAAAACCGCTGCCGGCGCGCGCCCGCGACGCGCGCAAAAAACAACCCGGCGCCCGTCGAGCGCCGTTGTGCGGTGATCACGCAGCCGCCTGCATTACACTGTCAACCGGGCACACACGGGAGTGCGGAATGGACCGCGGCATCTGGGCAATTTGGTACGACATACCCGACGAGCACGGCATGGCGTATCTCGATTGGTTTCATCAAGTGCACATTCCCGAGAAACTCGCGCGCCCCGGTTATTTATGGGCGGCGCATTACGAGATCGGGAGTGGCGGCGCGGGCACGGGGTACCTCGCGTTGTTCGGCGGCAGCACCACGCATACTTTTTTGAATCCGAGCCCGCGCCAGCTGCTCACGCGCCAAAGCGCCGACACCAAGCGCTACATGGGCATGCGCCGCAATTCTTCGGCGTGCATCCTCGCGGAGGAAATCCGCGTGGACGGTCCCGCCGCGACGCAACGCGGGCCCGGCCTGACGACGGCACCGGTGATCCAGATGGGCAATTACAACGCAGCGAATCCCGCGGCCGAGGACGATCTGGGTGCATGGTACGCGCAGGAACGTCTGCCGTTGCTTGCCGCGCTGCCCGGCTGCCTGGGCGCGCGCAAGCTGCTGACAACGGTGGGCGAGTTCAAGCACGCGATACTTCACGAATTCCAGTCGCTCGAAATGCGCGAGCGGCATTTCGCGCCGCACGAAGCCGACGCGCGCGACCCCGCGACGTGGATGGGACGTTTGCGCCCGCAACTCACGCACGCGCCGCGTTCGCCTGCGGTCGGGCAGCGCATCTGGCCACCAGTGCCTGCCTGAAGAATCGGGCAAACCACAAGACAGGCAGCACAAAAAACGAGCCCGGCATCAATAACAGCAACACGTACGCGCACGATTTTCCGAAGCGGGATGCGGCTGGCAGGTGGCTGAACATAAGCGATATCCTTGGTCGATCGGTGGTTGATACCCCTTAGTCGAACGGGCAAGCCCGATTTCGACAATCCACCCGCCCGGCGCCGTCGCGCCGGATTCGCAGTCGTCGTCTCTATCCCTGTTACGGCTACGGCCGTCCTTTTCCGCAGCGCCGCCGGAAAGAAAAGTTGACGTGGTTTAAACTGGCGCGACACGGGAGCCAAGGGACCATGGGCGACAACACAAAGCTGCGCGAGATCGTGGACGGCGTTTACCGCGCCGAGTCGCGCCGCGTGTTCGCCACCCTCGTCCGCCTGCTCGGCGATTTCGATGTCGCGGAGGAAGCGTTGCACGACGCTTTCAGGGCCGCGCTCGAGCAATGGCCGCAGGAAGGCGTACCCGCGAACCCGCGCGCGTGGCTGGTTTCCGCGGGGCGCTTCAAGGCGATCGACGGCCTGCGCCGGCGCGCGCGCTTCGACGCGCTCGACGACGAACATATCGAAAATCTCGCCGACGACAGCGCGCCGCCGGACGCCGACGAAATTGAAGACGACCGGCTGCGGCTGATGTTCACGTGCTGCCACCCGGCGCTGCCTCCGGACGCGCAAGTGGCGCTCACGCTGCGCGAAGTCTGCGGGCTCACGACGGAAGAGATTGCGAGCGCGTTCCTCACCGGCGCGCCGACGCTCGCCCAGCGCATCGTGCGCGCCAAAACCAAGATCCGCGACGCGAAAATCCCCTACGCAGTGCCGTCGCCTGACGAGCTGCCGGAGCGCCTCGACAGCGTGCTGCGCGTGATCTACCTCGTGTTCAACGAAGGGTATTCCGCGTCTTCAGGCGACTCGCTCACGCGGCACGACCTCTCGGGCGAAGCGATCCGCCTCGCGCGCCTATTGGTCGAGCTGCTGCCCGAACCCGAAGCGATGGGACTGCTCGCGTTGATGCTGCTGCATGAATCGCGGCGCGCGGCGCGCACTTCGGCGTCCGGCGACCTGATCCTGCTTGACGAGCAGGAACGCACGGCGTGGAATCGCGAGCTCATCGACGAAGGCATCGCGCTGGTCGAGCGCGCGCTGCCGCTGCGCCGTCCCGGGCCTTACAGCCTGCAGGCGGCGATTGCCGCAGTACATGCGGATGCGGCCAGCGCAGATGTTACAGACTGGGCCGAGATCGTCGGGCTCTACGATCTGCTGTACGAACTGGAGCCCTCGCCGGTCGTCGAATTAAATCGCGCGGTCGCAATTGCCATGCGCGACAGCCCGCAGGCGGGATTGGCCATCATCGACGCGCTGCTCGAACGCGGAGACCTCGCCGATTACCGGCTCGCGCATGCGGCGCGCGCCGATTTGTGCCGCCGGCTCGGCCGCAGCGACGACGCGAAAGGCTCATACGAGCGGGCACTTACACTCACTCGCCAGCTTCCCGAGCGCCGCTTCATCGAGAGGCGGCTCGCGGAATTAAAAAAATAATCGGCAGGTTGTCGAAATCGAGGCCGCCCGTTCGATTAGGGAATGAAACGCCGGATCGTCCGGTGTGGTAAACCAACCAAGGAGAAAATTCCAATGCGATTCATGGTGCTAGTGAAATCCGTCGGCACATCCGGCGGCAACTGCGCGGCGGGTGCGCACGAATCCGACTTTGTCGCCGCCATGCAGAAATACAACAACGACCTGACGAACGCCGGCGTGTTGCTGGCGCTCGAGGGCCTGCGCCCGGTTGCCGAAGGTGTGCAAATGCGAGCGGCCGCCGGCAAGTGGAAGTCGACCGACGGCCCGTTCGCAGAAACCAAGGAAGTAGTCGGCGGCTACTGGCTGTGGCAGGTCAAGTCGCGCGACGAAGCGATCGCCTGGCTTGAGCGCTGCCCGATCCCCGCCGACGGCAATACCGCAATCGAATTGCGCGAGGTGCTGGATACCGAGCAGTTCGCAGGCAAGCTTGCACCCGCATTTGCGCGCCGCGCGGCGATGCCGGCATAACAGCCCGCGCGCGGCTGTTGCATCGACAACGAACCAACGGAGTACATGATGCGCTTCATGATCATCGTCAAGGCCACCCGGGATTCGGAATCCGGCAAAATGCCCGACGAAAAACTGCTCAAGGACATGATGAAGTTCAACGAAGAACTGGTGAAGGCCGGCGTCATGCTTTCGGGCGACGGACTGCATCCGAGCGCGAAAGGCGCGCGCGTGAAGTTCTCGGGCAAGAATCGCACGGTCGTCGACGGACCATTTGCCGAAACCAAGGAACTGATCGCCGGCTACTGGATGTGGCAGGTGAAGTCACGCGAAGAAGCGATCGAATGGGTGAAACGCTGCCCGAACCCGTTCGCGGTCGATTCGGAAATCGAAATCCGCCAGGTGTTCGAAAGCCCCGAACTCACGGATAACGCGGAAATCCTGAACAAGGAAGCCGAGTTGCGCGCGAAGTCCGCGAAGAACGCCGGCCGCTGAACGCCATTCGACTCGCCGCCACCAAATAACCACAGTAACGATAAGGAACCAACATGCACATTCAACCCTATTTATTTTTCGACGGCCGCTGCGAAGAAGCGATCGAGTTTTACAAGCAGGCCGTCGGTGCGAAAGTCGAGATGCTGATGCGCTTCAAGGACAGCCCCGAACCACCGCAACCGGGCTGCACGGCGCCGGGTTCAGAGAACAAGGTCATGCACTCGTGCATCAAGATCGGCGACACCGCGATCATGGCGTCCGACGGGCGGTGCGAAGGCAAGCCGAGCTTCCAGGGCTTTACGCTTTCGCTGACGGTGAAAACCGAGGCCGACGCCGACCGCTACTTCGCGGCGCTCGGCGCGGACGGACAGGTGCAGATGCCGCTGGCCAAAACGTTCTTTTCGCCGCGCTTCGGCATGGTCGCCGACCGCTTCGGCGTGTCGTGGATGGTCATCGTAATGCCGTAACGGCATTGTCCCCCTTAAAGGAAATCCCATGCTCAAGACCATCGCCCTTGTCGTCGTCGTTATCATCGCCGGCATCCTGATATTTGCCGCGACCAAGCCCGACACCTTCCGCGTCGAGCGCTCGGCCGCCATCAAGGCGCCGCCGGAAAAAGTCTTCGCGCTGATCAACGATTTCAAGCGCTGGGAAGCGTGGTCGCCGTGGGAGAAAAAAGACCCGGCGATGAAACGGACCTATGGGGCCACGACCGGCGGCAAGGGCGCCCACTACGCGTGGGAAGGCAACAGCGATGTCGGTCAAGGCAGCATGGACATCGCCGAGTCGGTGCCGCCGTCGAAAATCGCGCTCAAGCTCGATTTCATCAAACCGTTCGAAGGTCATAACACCGTCATATTCACGCTCGCGCCCAAAGGCGACATGACCGACGTCACGTGGTCAATGTCCGGACCCGCGCCGTTCATGTCGAAAGTGATGCAGGTGTTCATCAACATGGACACCATGGTCGGCAAGGATTTCGAGTCGGGGCTTGCCAACCTCAAAGCCGCGGCGGAAAAATAAGCCGTTCGAAGGAGCGAACAATGAAATACCTTTGTCTTATCTGCGCCGACACGATGATGGAACACATGTCGGAAGCCGCAGCGGAAAAGCACTACAACGATTACCGGGTGTTTATCGAAGAGATCAAACGCAGCGGTCACTACCTCGGCTGCAACCGGCTGCAACTGCCCGCGACCGCGGCCACCGTGCGCGTGCGCAATGGCAGGGTGTCGACGACCGACGGGCCGTTCGCCGAAACCAAGGAACAGCTCGGCGGCTATTTCCTGATCGAAGCGAAGGACATGAAAGAAGCCGCCGGCATCGCCGCGCGCATTCCCGGCGCGTGGCACGGCTGCGTCGAAGTGCGGCCCGTCGCGGACGACGAACGCACGCTGCGCGGACTCGGGCTGGCCGCCGCGGCAGGCTGATTCAACCAACATTCCAACATCTTCCGGAGCGCGCGATGAAATATCTGTGTCTCGTATATCTCGATGAGAAACGGCTCGACGAGCTGCCCGACGAAGACTGCGTCGAGTTCGACACCGGCATCCGAAAAACCGGCCAATGCCTCGCGTCCGAGGCGCTGCAGTCGGTGCAGACGGCGACCACGGTGCGCATGCGCAACGGCAAATTGTCGGTGACCGACGGACCGTTCGCCGAAACCAAGGAACAGCTCGCCGGCTTTTACATGATAGAAGCGCGCGATCTCAACGAAGCGATCCAGGTCGCGTCTAAGATTCCGCCCGCGCGGGTGGGCTGCGTCGAAGTGCGCCCGATCCGTCCGATCCGCGAAACAGTCGCGGCGAAGGTGCAGCACAACCACATTCGGACTTAACGAGGAAGACGACTATGGCAATTAAAAAACGCAAAACCACAACCACCAAGCGGCCCGCCGGGCGACCGGTCGCGCTGCTGATCGCGACGCGCAAAGGCGCGTTCATTCTAAAATCCGACGCGGCGCGCCGCACGTGGAAAACCGCCGGGCCGTTTTTTCTCGGCCAGATCGTGCACCACATGGTGCTCGACCCGCGCGACGGACGCACCCTGCTCGCTTCCACCAGCACCGGGCACCTCGGACCGACCATGATGAAGTCGACCGATCTCGGCCGGAGCTGGAAAGAAGTCGCGAAGCCGCCGGCGTTTCCCAAAGCGCCCGAAGGCGCGCAGGGGCGCAGCGTCAATCACACGTTCTGGCTCGCGCCGGGGCACGCCAGCGAGCCCGGCGTGTGGTTCGCCGGCACGGCGCCGCAAGGCTTGTTCCGCAGCGCGGACGGCGGCAATTCGTGGGAACCGTATTCATCAATCAACGACGACGCGCAGTACCGGAAATGGATGGGCAGCGAGAAAGACGGCACGCCCGACGGGCCCAAGCTGCATTCGATCATCGTCGACCCGCGCGACCCGGCCCACCTCTATGTCGGCATGTCGAGCGGCGGCGTGCATGAATCGGTCGATGGCGGGCGGAGCTGGCACCCGATCGTCGAGGGTCTGGAGGTGGTGGAGGACCTCGACCCCGCCAACATCGTGAGCTGCGAGATGTACGTGACGGGCGCCGCGAA
>CAZEAX010000186.1:0-9086 GCA_964510405.1 uncultured Streptomyces sp.
GAGCGGCCCCCAGCTTGTCATGCGGATGCTCGGTTCGCTCGGCAGGCTCTACCAGCACAAGATGCGCACCGGCGCGTTGAACGACGACGACTGGCAGAAGCTCACGACGTCCGTCGGCAGGCTCAATGAAGCGCCGATCTTCATCGACGAGAGCGGCATGTTGAATCCGACCGAATTGCGGGGCCGCGCACGCCGTTTGCATCGGCAACAGGGCGGACCGGGTCTCGGCCTGATCGTCATCGATTACCTGCAATTGATGGAAACCGGCAACAGCATGGAAAACCGCGCGACCGAAGTCGCCGAGATTTCGCGCGCGCTTAAGGCCGTAGCCAAGGAACTCAATGTCCCGGTAGTGGCGCTGTCGCAGCTGAATCGCGGCCTGGAACAGCGCCCGAACAAGCGCCCGGTGATGTCGGACCTGCGCGAATCCGGCGCGATCGAGCAGGACGCCGACCTGATCCTGTTCATCTATCGCGACGAGGTCTACAACCAGGAGTCGCCGGACAAGGGCACCGCCGAAATCATCATCGGCAAGCAGCGCAACGGGCCGATCGGCACCGTCAAGCTGACTTTCCTCGGCCAGTATACGCGCTTCGAAAACTTCGCGGCGCCCGGCCGCTATTAGCGGCTGTCCTGTTTATAAGACTTCCGCGGCATGGTCGGCGAGGCGCGAGCGCTCGCCGCGCTGCAGCGTGATGTGTCCGCTGTGAGCCCATCCTTTAAAGCGGTCCACGACGTAGGTCAGCCCTGAGCTGCCTTCGGTCAGGTAGGGCGTATCGATCTGCGAGATATTGCCGAGCACGATCACCTTGGTACCTGGACCCGCACGGGTAATCAGCGTTTTCATCTGCTTCGGCGTCAGGTTTTGCGCCTCGTCGATGATCAGGTACTTGTTGAGGAACGTGCGCCCGCGCATGAAGTTGAGCGACTTGACCTTGATGCGCGAGCGGATCAGATCGCGGGTCGCCGCGCGCCCCCATTCGCCCGCCTCGTCGTCGGTCTTGTTCAGCACGTCGAGATTGTCCTCGAGCGCACCCATCCACGGATTCATTTTCTCTTCTTCGGTGCCGGGCAGAAAGCCGATGTCTTCGCCGACCGGGACGGTCACGCGCGTCATGATGATTTCGGAATAGATCTTGTGTTCCAGCGTCTGCATGAGTCCCGCGGCGAGCGTCATCAGCGTCTTGCCGGTACCGGCCTGCCCGAGCAGGGTGACGAAGTCGATCTCCGGATTCATCAGCGCGTTGAGCGCAAAATTCTGCTCGCGGTTGCGCGCCGTGATGCCCCACACGTTGTGGCGCTGGTGCGCGTAGTCCTTGATGGTCTGCAGAGTGGCGGTCTTGCCGGTGACTTCCTTGACGATGGCGTAGAGCGGACGGTCGGCTTCCTGAAAGACGAACTCGTTGACCATCATGTTCGCGCACAATGGCCCGTGCAGCCGGTAATAAGTGTGGCCGGACTGCTGCCATGATTCCATGCCTTTGCCGTGCTTGTCCCAGAAATCCGCCGGCAGTTCGCGCGTGCCGGTGTACAGCAGGTCGGTGTCTTCGAGGACCTTGTCGTTGAAATAGTCCTCGGCGGCGAATCCCAGCGCGCGCGCCTTGATGCGCATGTTGATGTCTTTGCTGACGAGGATGACCTGGCGCTTGGGATGCGCTTCCTGCAGGTATTTCACGACGCCGATGATCTGGTTGTCGGCCTTGCCGCTCGCGAGACGCGCCGGCAGGTCGCCGGTGATTGCCTGCGTCTGCAGGAACAATCGCCCCGACGCATCGCCGCCGTTATGCATGCGCAGTTCTATGCCGTTCTCGATGTCATGCTCGCTGCCGCTGACGATTTCGTCGAGGAAGCGGCTCGCCTGGCGCGCGTTGCGCGCTACCTCCGACATGCCTTTCTTGTTGCCGTCGAGTTCCTCGAGCGTGGCCATCGGGATGTAGATATCATGTTCCTCGAAGCGGAACAGGCTGGTGGGATCGTGCATCAATACGTTGGTGTCAAGCACGAAGAACTTGACGTGGGCGGGAAGGCGCGTGACTGCGGAAGCGGGTTTACGCTGGGTCATGGCACTCCTAGGCTGGGGCGAATCAAGGTTTCAGTGTCTTTACGAAATCAAGGACTTCCTGGACGTGGCCCGGCACTTTCACACCGCGCCACTCGCGCGCAAGCTGGCCATGCGTGTCGAAGGCAAAAGTGCTGCGCTCGATGCCGCGCACCTGGCGGCCGTACATGTTTTTCATCTTGATGACACCGAAGAGCTTGCACGCCGTTTCTTCGGCGTCGGACAGGAGTTCGAACGGAAACTGCATTTTGGCCTTGAAGCCTTCGTGCGACTTCACGCTGTCGCGCGACACGCCGAAAATCGCGCACTTCGCCTTCTGGAACTGCGGATAGAGGTCGCGGAAATTCTGGCCCTCGGTGGTGCAGCCCGGCGTGTTGTCCTTGGGGTAGAAGTAGATGACGACCGGATGGCCACGCTGCTCGGAAAACTTGAAGATCGTGTTGCTGCTGCCTGGTAACTCGAAATCAGCGAACGGTTGCTTGGGCATGGACGCTTATGGTGATATAGCTGGATATCATTGTCGGGCAAATATCGCAGCTAGGCAAGTGAGCGCGGCGGCGGGTTGTCATCAAACGGCAACGCTGCGAGGTTATGGCATCGCGGCGGCCAGAAATTCCCCGCCTTGCAGGGCGAGCGCGCCGGAGCGGCCGGCGACTTCCCCGGTCGTCACCGCGTGACGCGGCAGGGTCTTCAAGTCCAGCGACGAAAAATAGTCCTTGAGCGACACCAGTTCATGCCCGGCGGCACGCCAGCCCGCGAGCAATTGCTCGAATACGGGCATGAGCTTCATGCCTTCGAGCTCGGCATGCAGGGTGTAGACGTGGCCGGTTGGCGGCGGGTCGGCGCTCAGTTTCAAAACATGGTCCGCAACGTTGTCGACGGTGAGCCCGTCGACGCCGATCAGTTCGTCCAGCGTCGGCAGCGTCGTCGGCAATTGCGGGCACGCGATGATTTCCGCGTTGTAAATAGGGATGAACGGCTGGGTTCCGCGCGTGTCCGAGCAGTAATCGAAGCCCAACTGCTGGGTGAGGCGGTACGCATGGCGGTTCATCTGCCAGCCGGCCGCACCGTGCACATGGGCGCGTTCGCCGAATATGTCGGCGTAACGGTCGCACGCGAGCTGCATTTCGCGCGCGGTCCAGGCGGCGTTCGCGGTCGCTACGGTGTCCTGCCACCTGACGTGGTCCCAGGTGTGGATGCCGACCTCGAACCCGGCGTCGCGCACGTTGCGCAGGATATCGGCGCAGCGCCTGCCGATATCGGGCCCCGGAATCACCGTGCCATAAAGCAGCGTCGTGACGCCATAGTGCTCGAGCACGGACGTGCGCGAGACTTTCTTCATGAAACCGGGACGAAACGCACGCTTGATCGCGCGGCCGGTGTGATCGGGACCCAGGCTGAACAGGAAGGTCGCACCTGCCGCGTGCTGCTTCAGCAGTTCGACGAGACGCGGCACCCCTTCGCGCGTGCCGCGGTAAGTGTCGACGTCAATTTTAAGGGCCAGCTTCATAAAAATGGTGATGAACAATGGGTGATGAGTGATGGGCGGAATTCAGTCGCGTGCACATCGCGCTTTGAACCCATTGCTCATCGCCCATTACCCATCACGCACAGCTAGTCCATCAATCGCTGCGCGTCGGCGACATGCGTGCGGTAGGCGTCGAAGATGTGCTTTAACGCGGTTTCCATGTTCACCCGCGGTTTCCATTTGAGCTCGTCGCAGGTGTTGGTGATTTTCGGCACCCGGTTCTGCACGTCCTGGTAGCCTTTGCCGTAGTACGCGGCGGACGTGGTCTTGATCAGGCGGACTTTCTTCGCGCTCTTGCGATATTCTGGGTAGGTGAGTGCCAGATCGAGCATCATCTGCGCGAGATCCTTGACCGAGAAATTGTTCTTCGGATTGCCGATATTGTAGATCTTCCCGTTGGCGATGCCGTGCTGGTTGTCGATGATCTTCATCAGCGCGTCGATCCCGTCGCTGATGTAGGTAAACGCGCGTTTCTGCGTGCCGCCGTCGACCAGCTTGATGTTCTCGCCGCGCACGATGTGGCCGAGGAATTGCGTGATCACGCGCGAGCTGCCTTCTTTCGGGGTGTGGATGCTGTCGAGCCCGGCCCCGATCCAGTTGAACGGGCGGAACAGCGTGAAATCGAGCCGGCCTTCGGAGCCGTAGGCCCAGATCACGCGGTCCATCAGTTGCTTGCTGCAGGAATAAATCCAGCGCTGCTTCGCGATCGGGCCGAGCACCAGTTCCGAGTTCTCGGGATCGAATTCGCCGTCGCGGCACATCCCGTAGACTTCCGACGTCGACGGAAACAGGATGCGCTTCTTGTATTTGACGCACGAACGCACGATCGGCAGGTTGGCCTCGAAATCAAGTTCGAAGACGCGCAGCGGTTCCTTGACGTAGGTGGCGGGTGTCGCGATCGCGACCAGCGGCAATATCGTGTCGCATTTGCGGATGTGGTATTCGATCCATTCCTTGTTGATCGTGATGTCGCCTTCGAAGAAATGAAAGCGCGGGTGCTTGAGCAGGTCCGATACGCGCTCGGTCTGCATATCCATCCCGTAGACCTCCCAATCGGTCGTCTTGATGATGCGTTGGGAGAGGTGATGGCCGATGAAACCGTTGACGCCGAGGATCAGGATTTTTTTCATTGCGGTGCGGTCTCGAGACTGATGGGTTGGTTGCCAAAGCTTGCCAGAAAATCCGCGGCCGTAAACGGTCGGCCGTCGAGTTCCATGCTGATGATCTGCAGTGCCGTACCGTCGCTGCACGCGGCGTAGCACGCATTATCGTGCACATAGAGCTGCGGTCGCGGCGCGGGAAATTTCGCGGCGCCGGCGAGGCGTGTGCGGAGTATACGCAAAGTCCTGCTGCCGATGGCGGTAAACGCGCCCGGATAGGGCGGAGCGACGCCTCGCACGAGGTTGTGCACCCGGAATGCGGGCAGGCGCCAGTCGATGCGTCCGTCGGCGGGCCTGCGGCCGCCGAAGTAGCTGCCGAGCGCCAGATTCTGCGGCATGCGCGGAGCGGTGCCTGCCGCGAGCGCGGGAAGCACGCGGTCAAGCACTTGTACTGCCGCCGCCGTCACTTTCTCAAACACGTCCGCCGCCGTGTCGTCCGGCAGGATGGGCACCGCTTGTTGCGCAACGATATCGCCGGCGTCGGGTTTCGCGGTCATGTAATGCAGGGTGGCGCCGGTTTCCGCTTCGCCGTTGATGACTGCCCAGTTCACGGGCACGCGTCCGCGGTATTTTGGCAGCAGGGAGCCGTGCATGTTGAGCGCGCCGCATGTGGGCACGTCAAGCAGGGCAGGCTGGAGCATGTTGCGGTAATAGAACGAAAACAGAAAATCCGGTTGCAAGGCGCGGATGCGCTCGATCATGTCCGGCGTGTTGGGATCTTCGGGCGTTATCGCCGGCAGGCCATGCGCGGTCGCGAGTTTCGTCACGCTCTCGAACCAGATCGTTTCCGCCGGGTTGTCGGTATGGGTGACAACGAGCGCCACGTTGATCTTGTGCGCGAGCAGGACGGAGAGGCATTGCACTCCGACATTATGATACGCGAAGACGACTGCGGTAGTCATAATCAAAAAACGAAGGCGCAAGGATGAAGGATGAACAAAATCATCCAGCGCGGTCTGCAATTGCCTCGCGAGTTCCGCAGTGGAGCAAGATTCAGGATAATGAACCTTCCGCCTTCATCCTTCCGCCTTCATCCTTCTTTTCAAGTATCGCCTGAATCAGATAACGCGGGCGGCTGCGCACCTGTTGATAAATGCGGCCGATATATTCGCCGAGCAGGCCGAGACCGAACAGCACGAGGCCGGTCAGGAAAAACTGCAGAATGTCGCGGTCCCACAGGGCGAGCAGGCCCTCGCGCATGGTGTCGGCGGCAATCCAGCGCCGCACGATGACGCCGATATAGACGACCACGGACATCACGGCGACAAACATGCCGAGCAGCGAGAACACCTGCAGCGGCACGATCGAGAAACCGGTCACGAGATCGAAATTGAGCCGGATCAGTGAGTACAACGAGTATTTCGACTGACCGGCGGCACGCTCTTCGTGGGCGACCTCGATTTCGGTCGGGTTGCTGGCATAAGTGTAGGCAAGTGCCGGGATGAACGTGTTGACCTCCTGCGTGGATTTGATCGCGTCGACGATATTGCGGTCGTACGCGCGCAGCATGCAACCCTGGTCCGTCATGCGGATCTTCGTGATGCGCTCGCGCAGCCAGTTCATCGCTCGAGAGGCCTGCCGGCGGAAGGCGGAGTCCTGGCGGTCCATGCGGATCGACCCTACGTAATCGTGGCCCTGGTCCATTGCAGTCAGCAAACTGCCGATTTCTTCCGGTGGATTCTGCAGGTCGGCGTCGAGCGTGACGATGCGGCTGCCGCGGCAATGCTCGAAGGCCGCCATGATGGCCATGTGCTGGCCGAAATTGCCGCCGAAGAGGATCACGCGCGTCACGTCCGGACGCACCTGGAATTGTTCGCGCAGCAGCGCGGCCGACCGGTCGCGGCTGCCGTCGTTGATGAACACGATCTCGTAGCTGACGCCCAGCTTGTCGAGCGCCGGATAAAGGCGTGCGAACAGCAGCGGCAGAGTCTGCTCCTCGTTGTAGACGGGAACGATGACGGAAACAGTCGGCGCGGTCATGATAGTCATGTCGATTTCATGCACAATGTTACCCGATGCACCGTTGGCGGTCGATGCAGCCCGCAATCATGACCGCGTCACTACCCATACGCCGACGATGATAATGGCGATTCCGGTCAGCCGCATCGGCGTCACCGCTTCGCCAAAGAGATACCACGCTGCGATCGCGTTGACGACGTAGCCCGCCGACAGCAGAGGATATGCGATGCTGACTTCGACGCGCGACAGCGCCATGATCCAGACCACCACGCTGATCACGTAGCAGCCAAGGCCGCCGACGATATGCGGCTCGGTCGCGAGCTTCCAGCCGATCGGCACGATGTTGTCGCGGCTGAATTCAAACACGCCGACGCTGTTGGTTCCCGCCTTGAGCAGGAGCTGGGCGCCGGCATTGAGCATCACGCCGGTCATGAGCAATGAGAAGCTGAGAGAGTTCATCGTCTTGTCTCCTGTGATTCCGGTTCAGCGCGGCGGCGTGCGTACGAATATGCGCTCGGTGTCGCGCGCGATCACCTGCATCGGCAGTTGCATCTGCTGCAACTCGGCGAATACTTCGAGGCTCATGACGGCCAGCGCATAACCATCATTGCGCCAGCGCGTGACGAATTCGGCGACTGTCGGCACCCACAGCCGGGGCTCCTGCTGCAAACCATAAGCCATTTCGTCCTGATATTCGACCAGGGTTACCGTGCGGTCTATATAAAAAGGCAGCGTCTGCTCGTACGTGCGCACGCTGTAGAACGGCGCATTCGGCTTGAGGTAGGGCTTTAACTGCTGCACGAGGTGATAAGTCGAGTGAGCGGGCGAGAGCGCGTCCTCGCTGGTTACCAGCAACTGCGTCGCGGCGAGACCGGCCAATGCGGATGCGATAACGGCGTTGCGCACCCGGCCGCGCCATCCGAAGTAGATGGCGGTCAGCATACCGGCGAGCAGGGTTGCGGCGCCGGCATAGAGCCACGGCGTCTGGGCGAGATAGAGTTCCGCCGGTATATTGTCGGTCGCCAGCCGGACCGTATAGGGCGCGGCAATCAATCCTGCAACAGCCAGCACGGCGATCGGCGCCAGCTGCCACGCCAGCGCGCGGCCGCTGATCGTCGTCAGGCGCAAGCCGATGATCAATGCCAACGCGGGAAAAATCGGCAGGATGTACGACGGCAACTTGGAGTCGGACACGGAAAAGAACGCAAAAATGAAGCCCGCCCACAACACCGTGAACAGCAGCGGATCGAAGTTCGCGTCTTTCGCGAGCCGCTTATACGCGTGGATCAGCGCATCGACCAGGGTGAAGAGCCACGGCAGAACGCCGGCCGCGAGAATCGGCACGAAAAAATACCACGGCTGGTAGCGCTGATGGATGGTCGTCGTGTAGCGCTGAAAATGCTCGTGCACGAAAAAAAACCACGCAAATTCCGGATTGGCCATCGATACGGCGATAAACCACGGCGCCGCGATGGCGAGAAACAGCATAGCGCAGCTCGCGAGATGCAATTTTCGCAGGAGTCCCAAATCGCGCTTGATCAGCATGTAGAGCGTGACGACCGCGCCCGGCAATACGATGCCGATCAAGCCTTTGCTCAGGACCGCGAGCGCGCAACCCGCGGCGGCAATATGCATCCAGCGCCGGTTGGTCGCGGCGTCGGCGCGCGGGTCGAGTGCGAGCAGCAGGCCGGCCAGCGCGAGCGTCATGAAAAACGCCAGCCCCATGTCAAGCGTGAGAATATGCGCGAGCGCCGCGTACAGCATGCTGCTGCCGAGCACAGATGCCGTATAAAGGCCGGCGGCCGGGCCGAATAGCTGCGCGCCGACCCAGTACATCAGCAGGATACCGAGCAGTCCTGTCAGAGCGGGCCACGCGCGCGCGGTCCAGTTGTGTTCGCCGAATACGCGATAGGCCGCCGCGGTCGCCCAGTATTGTAGCGGCGGTTTCTCGAAATATTTGATGCCGTTCAGGCGCGGGGTCACCCAGTCGCCGCTTTGCGCCATGTAGCGCGGAATTTCGGCATAGCGGCCTTCGTCGGACAGCGACAACTTGCGATATTCGAGATTGCCGCACCAGATGACGACGGCGATGAGCAACAGCAGCCGCCATCCGCGTGTTGCGGGTACGGCCGTGTCGGGATTTAGGGATGCCGGTGAACTGCTCAAATGGGGTGGAATTATACCATCCGCCCGTCGCCGGAGACGCAGTTAAAGCGGGCGGCCGCCGGATTTGCCGCGACGTCAGCGCGCGCGGAATTGCTCCAGGACCAAAGCCAGGCACTGGACGGCAACGCGTTCGAATGCAGCGTCGCTGTTCGCGGGAACGCTTAGTGCGATGCCCTGTGCGAGTTGTGGATAGTGCTTGAGCGTCGAGCGCGTG
>CAZEAX010000187.1:0-9066 GCA_964510405.1 uncultured Streptomyces sp.
CCGGTCTCGCGCGCTTGGTGGCAATACCGACAGCCAATCCGTAAAGCAGGCACGCACGCGCCGTTTCCAGCGTCTGTGCAGAGAGTGTCGTTGCGTCCAGCGACGAGATGTAGCGCGTCAGCGCTTCGAGTTGTTGCAATTCGTTCATCGATTCCCTGCTCCTCCGGATCAGCATTTCTCACAGCAGACGCCCCCGCGTGACCGCGCGCGCCGGCTTTTATTCGGGTGTGGTAATCTTGCCGAAGAATAACATTGTGCCGTAATCGGACGCCAATCCGCGCCGACAGTGCCGCTCGAATGGCGGCTTCCGCGTCTAAGGAATTCCTGTTGCGGTTGCAGCCGAGCGCCCCTTTCCGTCGCATGGCGCAGCGTTGACGGAGAGGACAGAACAACCGATGCCCGCAAACAAAATTGATCCCGTAACGCTCGAAATCCTGTGGAGCCGGCTGATTGCGATCGCGGAGGAGCAATCCGCAATCGTGATCCGCACCGCGTTTTCGAACATCGTGCGCGAGTCGTACGACTACACCTGCGTCCTGCTGACGCCGGAGGGCGATCTGCTCGCACAACCTTTTCAGTCGCTGCCGGGATTCACGCGCTGCTGCTCGACGGTGACCAAGCACTTCATCGCGCGCTGGCGCGACTGGCATCCGGACGATGTGGCGATAACGAACGATCCGTGGCTCGCCGCCGGTCACCTGCACGACGTGGCACTGGCCGTGCCCGTATTTCACCAAGGAAAAATCGTCGCTTTCGCGGTGAACATTGCCCACCAGGCGGACATTGGCGGCCGCGGCTATTCGGCCGATGCGAACAGCATTTTCGAAGAAGGCCTGGCACTGCCGCCGATGAAGCTGTACCGCGAAGGCAAAGTTGTTCAGGAAGTGTTCGACATCATCGCCGAAAACGTTCGCGTGCCCGACCAGGTGCTCGGTGACATTCATGCGCAGGTGGGCGCGGCGCGGCTGGCGGCGCGCCGGACTTCCGAATTGTTGTCGGAAGCGGGCATGGACGATCTGACAGAAATTGCCACTGAAGTGCTCTCGCGCTCTGAAAAGTCGATGCGCGCGGCGATCCGCAAGGTGCCGGACGGCGTCTATACCAATGAAGGCATCATGGATGGCTTCGACGAGCCGCTCGTGATCCGTCTCAAGCTTACGATACGAGGCGATCGCCTGGAATATGACTTTGCAGGCACCTCGGGACAAATCAACAAGGGCATCAACAGCTGCTACAACTACACGTACGGCTATGCGGCTTTTGCGGCCAAGGCCGTGCTCGAACCCATGATCCCCAACAACGAAGGCGCCTACAGGCCGATCACCCTGAAGGCACCGGAAGCTTCGCTGGTCAACTCGCGCCGGCCGGCGCCGGGCAATAGCCGCGGGCGAGTGGGTCACATGATAGTCCCGGTTGTTTTCGGAGCGCTCGCGAAGGCGATCCCCGATGCAGTGCCCGCAGAATCGGGGAGTCCGGCGCCGCGATTGAATTTTTTCGGGCCGCGCGACGACGGTTCCGAATTCCAGTCGCTCTTGATCACCAGCGGCGGCCTCGGTGGTTCGCGCACACGCGACGGCCTGCCGGGCAAATCGTTTCCGACCAATACCAAGATGGCCTCGCTGGAGATCATGGAAAGCAACGCGCCCCTGCTGTTCGTCAAACGCGAACTCGTACCAGACAGCGGCGGCGCCGGTAAATATCGCGGCGGACTTGCGCAGGAAATCAGTATTAAAGTTCTGGGCAAACACAACATCTACGTGTCGACGAGTTCCGAGCGCATCAAAAATCCGCCGCGCGGTTATCTGGGCGGCAAGCACGGCGCGGCCGCCGCGCTGGTGCGAGGAGCCGCAGGATATCTGGCCCCCAAGGGTCGTACGCAATTGAAACCGGGTGAGATAGTGACTGTCAGGACGCCCGGCGGCGGCGGGTTTGGAGCACCGCGTCAACGCGACCGTGCGGCCATTGCCGCGGACATCCACGGCGGCTACATGAGCGCCGAAGCGGCACGGCAACTCTACGGACTCAAGCAACAGAAATCCAAAACCGCACGCGCGGCAGCAGTAAAGCGAAAGTCCGCAGCTGCGAAACCCCTGAAACGCGGCGCACGCAAATGAGCGCGCGCAGCTACCGTATCGGCGTCGACGTCGGCGGCACGTTCACCGATTTCGTGCTCATCGACATCGGCTCGGGCGAACTGACGCGCGAAAAATGCCTGACCACCCCTGACGATCCGGTCGTCGGGATCATGCATGGCATCGAACGTCTGGTTGCCGGAGGTGCGGTCACGCCGGCGCAGATCCGCGGCGTCGCCCACGCCACCACGCTGGTCACGAACACCCTGATCGAACGCAAAGGGGCGCCGACGGGTCTCTTGGCGACCGAAGGATTTCGGGATTCGCTCGAACTCGGCAGCGACATGCGCTATGACATGTACGACCTGGCGATCGAGTTTCCGGAACCGCTGGTGCCACGCAGACGACGGCTTGGAATCAAAGAGCGTATCACCGCCGACAACGAGGTGCTGCATGCACCAGAGTCCGCAGAAATCCGGCGCAAAGTCCGCACCCTGATAAAAGAGGGCGTGAATTCGATTGCCGTGTGTTTTCTGCACAGCTATCGCAATCCTGCGCACGAGCGGCAGGTGGCCAAACTGCTCGACGCCGAGTTCCCGCAAATTGAAGTTTCAATCTCATCGCAGGTCGCCCCGGAAATACGCGAATACGAGCGCGCGGTGACGACAGTGGCGAACGCCTATGTAAAACCCGTCGTGCGGTCATACCTGAACCGGCTCGAGGGTTCGCTCGATAAGATGAAGGTCCACGCGCCAGTCCTGGTGATGCTGTCGAACGGCGGCATGACGACGCCTGCCACTGCGGGCAACGTGCCGATCCGCCTCGTCGAGTCGGGGCCTGCCGCCGGCGTGCTGTCGGCGTGCCACGCCGGTGCACGTATCGCCGAGCCCAACCTCCTCGCCTTTGATATGGGCGGAACAACAGCGAAAGCGTGTTTCATCAGTGAAGGCCGGCCTGCATTCACCGGCACCTTCGAAGCGGCGCGCGTCAAGCGGCAGTTTCGCGGTTCCGGATTTCCGCTCAAAGTGCCGTCGCTCGAAATGATCGAGATCGGTGCCGGCGGCGGATCGATCGCGCGCGTCGATGGCACCGGATTGCTGAAAGTCGGACCGGATTCCGCCGGCGCCAAGCCGGGCCCGGTCTGTTACGGCCTCGGTGGCGCGCATCCGACGGTGACAGACGCCGACCTGGTGCTGGGTTATCTCGATCCCGCCTATTTTCTGGGCGGCGACATGCAACTCAGCGTCGATGCGTCCGCCGCTGCGATTGCCGCATTGGGCAAGCGTTGCGGGCTCGGCGCAATCGAAACGGCGGCCGGCATTGCGCGCATGGTCAACCAGAATATGGCCACTGCGGTGCGCATACACGCGGCGGAGCGCGGCAAGGATTACCGGCGCTACGCGCTCTTTGCATTTGGCGGGGCGGGCCCGCTACATGCGTACGAACTCGCGCGCATCCTCAAATTGCCCCGCGTGATTTGCCCGCTCGGCGCAGGCACGAATTCCGCCTTCGGCCTGCTCGCGGCGCCGGTGGCGGTCGATCTGTCCCGGTCGTACACGGTCCCGTTGCAGGACATGGATTGGACTTATTTGAATCGTCTCTATTCGGAAATGGAGCGCGAGGGCGGCACGATGCTTGCCGACGCCCGCATCAAATCGCCACATTTTCTACGCACTGCCGATATGCGCTTCGTTGGGCAGGGCTTCGAGCTTGCGGTACACGTGCCTGCAGGCAAACTCGGTCCCGCGTCGTTGAAAACAATGAAGGAGGCATTTCACCGGGAATATCGCAAGGTGTATGACGATCTGCCCGGCGACCTGCCGGTCGAAGCCATCACCTGGCGGCTGCGAGCGTCGGGGCCACAACCCAAAGTCGCCGATGCCGTGCACGCGCACAACGATTCCGCCGCGGCGGCGCCCAAGCATCGATCGGTGTATTTCCCGGAACTGGGCAATTTCACGGATACGAAGGTACTCGACCGCTACGCTCTGCAGCCTGACAATGTCATTACAGGGCCTGCCGTAGTCGAGGAGCGCGAATCAACTCTGGTCATCGGCCCGCGCGGAACCGCGACTGTCGACGCCGACCTGAATCTGGTCGTACAACTTTCAGACTGAACTTTCACGAAGGGAAGACCTTATGCATGCCGCGACCCGACTGCGCGAACTGATCGCCCGCCCCGGCCCCCTGCTGGCTCCGGGCATTTACGATTGCATTTCCGCCAAAGTCGTCGCGGCCTCGGGCTACGATGCGGCCTTCGTCAGCGGCGCGGCAGTCACCGCGAGCGTGCTCGGTTATCCCGACGTCGGGCTGCAGACGATGCCCGAAATATTAAATCAGGTGCGCAACATGGCACGCTGCGTCGACATCCCGCTCATCGTCGACATCGACACCGGCTATGGAAATGCGCTCAATATGATGCGCGCGGTGCGCGAATTCGAAGCCGCGGGTGTGGCGGGAATATTTTTCGAAGACCAGGGATTTCCCAAACGCTGCGGCCACTTCGAAGGCAAGAAGATAATCCCGGTCGAGGAAATGGTGGTAAAAATCCGCGCCGCATGCGAAGCGCGGCGCTCCGACGATTTCTTCATCATCGCGCGCACCGATGCCCGCGCGCTCGAGGGTCTCGACCGTGCGCTCGAACGTGCGAATATCTACGCGGAAGCCGGGGCCGACGGTATTTATGTGGAAGCCCTTTTGGGCGAGGACGAAATGCGCAAAGCCGCGCGATCCATCAAGGTGCCGCTGCAGGCCAATATGAGCGAGGCCAGCACCAAGACGCCCGTATTGCATTACAACGTGCTGCACGATTACGGTTTTAAAATAATCTCCTATTCGGGGTTACTGCAACGAACCGCGGTGCGCGGGATGCAGAATGCGCTCGGTGTCCTCAAAAAGGAAGGCACCGCGATGTCGCTGTATCCCGACCATCTGTGCAGCCTGATCGATCGCAGCGAGCTGCTCGGGCTGGATAAATTCTACAAACTGGAAGAACGTCTGTACGGGCCTTTGGTCGACTCGGAAAAAAGCTGGCGCGACATGCTCAACGCGCGGACTGCCGGCACCGGCGACGACACGCTGCCGATCTGATTTAATCCGGTGCGTAGTTCCAGGCGGAATATGATAATGCAGATTTATCGAAGCCTCCTGGCGGGAACGCTCATCGCAGCGGCGGCGTGCGCGGCATTCGCCCAGGAATTCCCGTCCCGTCCGGTACGCATCGTCGTGCCGTCGACTCCGGGCGGCGGACTTGACGTCCTGGCGCGCGCGGTCACGCCTGCTCTGACTGAAAAATGGAAGCAGCAAATCGTCGTTGACAATCGGGCCGGCGCCGGCGGGATTATTGGCACCGAGATCGTGGCCAAGTCCGCGCCCGATGGCCATACCCTGCTGCTCGTCACCGTCGGGTTCGTCACCAATCCTTTCATCTATCGCCGGCTGCCGTACTCCACTCCCCAGGATTTCACGCCCATAACGATACTCGGCACTACGCCGAACGTGCTGGTCGCTCATCCCTCGCTGCCGGTGCAACGTGTCAAGGATTTGATCGCTCTCGCCCGCGACAAGCCGGGACAACTCGCGTATGCGTCGTCCGGCGTTGGTACCGGCGGCCATCTCTCGATGGAACTCTTCCGGCGCATGGCGCATATCGAGTTCATCCACGTACCTTATAAGGGCGCGGGCGCAGCGACTGCGGCCGTCGTTGCCGGCGAGACTCAGTTGCTGATCACTGCGATCGGCGCGGCGATTCCGCAAATCCGCACTAATCGTTTACGCGCGCTCGCCGTCACCGGCACCAGCCGGGCAACCGTTCTGCCGGACGTCCCCACGGTCGCCGAATCAGGCTTGCCCGGCTACGCCGCCGTTGGCTGGTATGCAATGTTCGGTCCAGGCCGCATGCCGAAACAACTCGTCAACAAGATCTATTCAGACGTTCTCGGTGCAATTCGTCGTCCCAACGTGGCCACGCAAATCCACACGCTAGGTTTCGACTATGGCGCACTGCCACCCGACGAATTTGGGCGGTTCGTTTCGAAAGAGATGGAAACGTGGGGTCCCGTAATCAAGGAAGCCGGAATACATGCGGAATAGCGGAGATAGCCGGACATGATATGGCGGAAGGTGTGTCCGCTGATTTAACCATTAAGTTATTGCAGTTTAATGGTTCAAGTTTAACGGCCTCGCGCCACCCATGCTCTAAACCATGCAGAGCAAACCAATTTCGGATGCCATTTTAGACATTGAACTTCTTTCGGCTCACTTTGCATGATTCTGGATTGCGAGTAACTCGCCAGTAGGCGATTAGGCCATCTCACTTGCGGATGCCAAATACCGTAGAGCAACCGTAGGGTCTCTTCGCGTTGCGCCATCGCATCACTCAGCATGAACTGAGAAAAACGTAATCCTAAATCCGAAGTACAAGACCTTGAATGTATTTTTGAGATAACTTCCAGGTATCAGGGATTCTTATAATCGATACTCCGCCAGCGGTTCAGTCGGATCGGCAGGTATTGGACCCAAGTCCTTTTCGGCCTGCTTCAACAACGCGTCCCAATTCTTCGGTAACGTTATCTTCGCCTTTGTCGGTGCGGCCTGGCCGAGTTGCATCCAATAGCCATGTCCCGACTGGGCCCCGCCGGTCACTGCGATCATGATGTTCCTGGGTTTGCTCGTGATCGGCCATGGTTTGCCCTCGACAATACGACCCTCCAGGCCCCTAATGCGCATCCTTGCGTCTTCAAGTCCTCTGTACTTAAGGTTGTCGTCCCACGGTATTTTCGAATTTTCCCAAAGAAACTCTTTGATCTTTTCCTTCGACCACCCCTGCGCGGAAAATCCAGCGGCAGTGCCGCGTGCCATCACCACTATTCCCGGCGACCCCTCATACATGGTTGGTCTCTGGAAGTAATTGTTGTAGGGACTTCGCATGAATCCGGCATACCTGTTGAGCGTCTGAAGGACGGACTCCCCGGTCGTGGTCGTCGTTCCACCGCTGACGTTGGCTTGGCCCGTTACCGGAAGAAGCGTCAGCGTGTTGCTGCCCCGGGGGTAGCCCCAATAGCTGACGTTAAGCGGTTCCCACTCCCTGGGAAGGCCGGCCTCGTCCTCGGCGAAGACGATGTTGGTATACCTGCTGGCCCCTCCGTAGATGGCCATCGTTCCTACTCCCGGTATAGCGCCGCCTATATGCTCCAAAACAAAGCGGATGGCGCGTCCGATGCTCGCGCCGGCCGGGTGTTGCGGATCGGGCCCCATGCAGCCGTATCCGGAGTTGATGCGCAGTTGCTTCGCTGCCGCTCCATTAATAATCACCGCCGGATAGGTGCTGTTGGTGCTTGCCGACCAATGGAAATGGGTCGACGCCGGGTCGAGTATCGCTTCTACAGCCGCGATGAGCACAGGCAAGTACTCGGGGCGTCCTCCTGCCATTGCAAGATTGGCAGCGATCGCTTCGACGGTGGCTATCCCCGCTTGGGGTAGCACCTTTCCCAATACCTTGTCACGACGGAGATCCGTTCCTGTCAGGATCCAGTTCACGCACTCCTCCGTCGCAGGAACTAGCGGCAGTCCATCTCCCCACAGGTTCCTGAGGAAGAGAGCGTTCATGTTGTCAACGGCGGTCTGATAGTCCGCGCCCTCAACGGTAATCATCTCCGGCCCGACGATTTTTGCCCTGCTGTTTTTCGGTTGCCATTCGGTCAATCCATAGACAATCCTGTCTATGTTCTCCCGCAGAGGGCTCAGGTCGCTTCCAGGGAGAAACATCTCCATCGGGAATTCATGCACGCTGGGACTCTCGGCAGAGAAGCCCATGCCGGCAAACGCATTGCTCACCACCTGGGTAAAGCCCTTGCGCGTCAACACCATCGACGGTATGCCGATCTTTTCCAGTCTTGCGGCAGCCCGACCGGCTGCTGTTGAGCATCCCCCTCAGGCGGCGTTGCCGGTAATGACCGCATCGCCTCCGCGCGCTTTCACCATTTCGACTATGCCGTCGTCATCAATCGCATAGCTGCCTCCGCCCTTGCTCCCATGTCCGTTGGGAAACTCGCTAAAAGGCACAAACTTCGCGGTGGGGAACCGGCTCTGCAGCACTTCCCGCATATAAGCAAAAGTCCTCGCTGCCTCGAACGCACCGTTCGACAATTCGCAGATGGTCTTGCCATGCAAGTCCGGCAGCCGGGGTGCAAAGGTCTGCCTGACTTCGATAGAGCCTGTGGGCTTGAATACCTTGAGGATCACTGCGACCTCCCGTCGATGCGATGATTCGAGTTGATGTCGGGTTTCGACCTTGCGTCAGCGTGCTTCGAGCCGTTCCGCTGCCGCATGCTCATTCCGGCTTGATGCCAAGCGTCTTCACGACGTTTCCCCATTTGGTAACGTCGCTGCGAATGGTTTCGGAAAATTGTTGCGGGCTGCTCGTAACGATTTCCGCGCCTTCCGCAGCAAGCCTAGCACGAACCTCCGGACGCTTGAACGTTTTGGCAATCTCCGCCTCAAGTTTGCCGACGATTTCCGGCGGCGTTTTTGCCGGAGCCAGAATACCGAACCAGGCGGCCGCATCGAAGCCGGGAACGCCCGCTTCGGCAACCGTCGGCACATCGGGTAATGCCTGCGAGCGGCGCAAGGTGCTGACGCCAAGCGCGCGCAGGCGGCCCGCGCGAACTTGCGGAGCAGCAATGACAATCTGGATGAATCCGACCGTCACTTCGCCGGCAACGAGTGCGTTGAGCAGCGGCGCTGCACTCTTGTAAGGAACATGCACCAAGTCGATGCCCACTGTTAATTTGAGAAGCTCCATCGCCAGATGGCCGGTACCGCCGTTTCCGCTCGACCCGAAGTTGAGTTGATGCGGCTTCGCTCTCGCGGCCGCAATGAAATCACGCACAGTAGTCACGGGTAATGATGGATGCGCCACCAGCACGTTGGGTTATGTGACGAGCAAAGAAATGGGTGCGAATTCGCGAACCGGGTCGAACGACAGCTTGGGATA
>CAZEAX010000188.1:0-9059 GCA_964510405.1 uncultured Streptomyces sp.
GACGCCAAGGATTTCTCGCAATGGGGCTGGCGCGTGCCTTTCCTCGTTTCGTTGATCCTGCTGGTGTTTTCGGTTTACATCCGGTTGAAGCTGAATGAGTCGCCGGTATTCCTCAAAATCAAGAACGAAGGCACGACGTCCAAAGCGCCGCTGACCGAAAGCTTTGCCAATTGGGGTAACGGCAAAATCGTGCTGCTGGCACTCCTGGGCGCGACCGCCGGCCAGGGTGTCGTGTGGTACACAGGCCAGTTTTATGCGCTGTTTTTCCTCATCATCACGCTGAAGCTCGACTACCAGAGCGCCTACATCCTGATCGCGATTTCACTGGTGATCGGCACGCCGCTCTTCATCTTCTTCGGCTGGCTGTCGGACAAGATCGGCCGCAAAGGCATCATCATGGCGGGCTGCCTCCTGGCGATAGTCACCTACTTTCCGCTCTTCAAGGGGCTCACGCACTATGTGAATCCGCAACTCGAAGCGGCGTCAGCCAAGACGCAAATCACCGTGTCGGCGACCGACTGCAATTTTCACATTTTCGTCGGTCCGTGGTCGCGGTTCAGCGATTGCGACAAAGCCAAGGACTTTCTGACCAAGCAGGGCATTTCGTTCACGTCGGTGCCCGCGAGCGAAGGCAAGTCCGTCTCGGTCAAGATCGGCGACACGCAGATCGACGGCTGGGACCAGGCGAAGTACGCGGAGGCGCTGAAGGCCGCGAACTTCCCGCTCTCCGCCGACAAGGCGCAGGTCAATTGGATGATGACGGAACTGATCCTCGTGATAATGGTGATTTACGTAACGATGGTTTATGGCCCGATCGCTGCGTTCCTCGTCGAACTGTTCCCCGCCCGCATCCGCTATACATCGATGTCGCTGCCGTATCACATCGGCAACGGGTGGTTCGGCGGCATGTTGCCGCTGCTCGCCACCGCGATGGTCGCGGCGTCGGGCGATATTTATTACGGGCTGTGGTACCCGATCCTGGTCGCGGCGATGACCCTGGTGATTGGTACGCTGTTCCTGAAGGAGACGAAGGACCAGAAGGTGCGCCTCGACCTTTAACGATACGCATTTACCCTTGATCAAGCCGCGCCCCACGGGCGCGGCTTTTTTTGCGGCTTTGAAAATTGCACTTACGCAACACGTGCCGCGCGCCGTCCAACGCATTACACTAGCAAGGCTAATCCCGTCTTACGATTGCTCCCCAGTGCGCATCGCTCTCTTCACCGACATTCACGCGAACCGCGAAGCATTTGCGGCCTGCCTCGCGCACGTCGAGCGCGCGACACCCGACCGTTATGCGTTTCTCGGCGATCTCATCGGCTACGGCGCCGATCCCGGCTGGGTCATCGACACCGTGACGGGTTTCGCGGAACGCGGCGCAATCTGCGTGCTCGGCAATCACGACCAGGCGGTATGCAATCCACCGCGCGGGACCATGCAGCCCGATGCGCGCCGCGTTATCGACTGGACGCGTGCGCAACTTAACGCGCGGCAAATCGAATTTCTGGCCGGCCGGCCTCTGCAGGTCGAGGAAGACAACTGCCTCTACGTGCATGCGAACGCGTGGGCGCCGGGCCAATGGGAATATATCTTGAGCGGATTCGACGCGCGCAGCAGCATGGCCGCCACGCGCGCGCGCTTCACTTTCTGCGGTCACACGCACGAACCCGCGCTCTACAACATGGGCCGGGACTGGCGCGCATCGGCGTTTAAACCGGTCCCCGGAACCGCGATCCCGCTCGGCACGCAACGACGCTGGCTCGCCATTCCCGGCGCGGTTGGCCAACCGCGCGACGGCATACTCGCGGCGTGTTACGCGCTGTTCGACACCGCGCGCGGCAACCTCACTTTTTACCGCGTGCCGTACGATATCGATACGGCGGCCGCCAAGGTCCGCGCGGCCGGCCTGCCGGATGAATTGGCAATGCGTCTCGAACAGGCGCGCTGAAGCCGCGACTATCATGCCCGCCTTGACCCCAGGTTCGGTGATCGACGGCTTCCGCCTCGAGGGAAAGCTGTATCAGGGCGGGATGGCGGAGCTTTGGCGCGTGACACGCGCCGATATTTCTTTTCCCATCGTGATGAAAGTGCCGCGTTTCGATTATGGCGACGATCCCGCCGCCATCGTCGGTTTCGAACTCGAGCAGATGATCCTGCCGACGCTCGCCGGCAGCCACGTGCCGCGCTTTGTCGCCGCCGGGGATTTCGCGACGCATCCGCATATCGTGATGGAATTCATCGAGGGTGAATCGCTGCGCGCGCGACTCGATGCGGCGCCGCTGCCTCTCGAAGAGATCACCGAGGTGGGTGCGAGAGTGGCGGCCGCTCTGCACGATCTGCACCGTCAGGACGTCATTCATCTCGACATCAAACCCAGCAGCATCATTTTCCGCGCGAGCGGTGAAGCCGTCTTGATCGACTTCGGTCTCGCCCATCACAACCGGCTGCCCGATCTCCTGGCGGAAGAGTTCCGCCTGCCAATGGGCACCGGACCGTACATTTCACCCGAACAGATCCTGGGCGTGCGCAATGACCCGCGCAGCGATATTTTTGCGCTCGGCGTCACGCTTTACTATCTTGCCACCGGCGAGCGCCCGTTCGGCAATCCGTCCTCGGTGCGCGGATTACGCCGGCGCCTCTACCGGGACCCCGCGCCGCCTCGCGCATTGCGCCCCGGCTTGCCGCCGTGGTTGCAGGAAGTCATTCTGCACTGTCTCGAAGTGGCGCCGGCCGCGCGCTACAGTTCCGCCGGCCAGGTCGCCCTCGATTTGCAATATCCCGCGCAGATCGTGCTCACGAGCCGCGCCGCGCGAACCGCCAGCGACGGCTTGCTCACGGTAACAAAACGCTGGTGGCGCGCACTCGGCGCGGAGCCCGCGGCGAACCATTCGGTGGCCGACCATCTTTTTTCCGCGCCGATTGTCATGGTGGCGGTCGACGTATCGCCGGGCACCGAACTGCTCGCGGAGGCCTTGCGCGGGGCCGCGCAACGCACGCTGGAAAATGCGCCTGAAGCACGGCTTGCATGCGTGACGATCCTCAAGACGGCGCGCGTCGCGCAAGAAAGCAATATCGACGAACAGGGGCGCAACCTGCACATTCAGCGTCTCATAGAACTTAAGCATTGGGCACGGCCGCTCGGCGCAGCGGCGGGCCGAATCACTTTCCATGTGCTGGAAGCGCCCGACCCGGCGGCAGCGCTGATCGAATATGCCCGCTCGAATAATGTCGATCAGGTGCTGATCGGCGCGCGCTCGAGTTCCGCGCTGCGGCGCTATCTGGGCAGCGTGTCATCCCAGGTCGTCGCCGAGGCGCCGTGCACCGTTACCGTCGTCAGGACGTCGCGCGGCGCAACCGCGGACGGCACGACGACGCCACTTCGCGCCTGAATTGCGCGGTCAATTGCCAATTTGTCCCGCAATCGCAAAAAATCACCGGCCCAAGCCCGAATCCGGCCCGAAAAAGCGTAGTGCAAGCGTTTTCTTGCGCAACGGCACGTAGCGGGTTCTACGCGAAAATCCGCTTGTGCCGCGGCGCAAAAATGCGATCCGCATACGCCAAAGTTGATGGTAATATTCGCGTCACATTTGCCGTATCAGGGGGCGGCAAATTTCCTTGCGCCTCCGTCGACACGTGCGTTTTTGCGGGCCCCATTGCGCTAAATGGAAGCATCGACAACCAGAATTGCCGGCGGATTCATCGCCGCATTCGTAATGCTCGCATTGAACGCGATCGTGTCTTACACCACGCTCGGCAATCTTGTCACGGCCAATCATCTCGTCGCCAATACCGAGCAAAGCCTGCGGCTGCTCGGCGAACTGCGCGCGGGCCTCACCGATGCGGAAACCAACCAGCGCGGTTACATCATTTCCGGCGACGAGCATTACCTCGAACCTTACGTCAATGCGCGTCCTGTCATCACCGCCAGACTCAATGAATTGTTGCGCCTGACGGCGGACGATACCGAACGGGTTGCGCGCCTGTCCGCACTTCAGCCGCTGATCGCAAAACGTCTCGACCAGCTCAACGAGGGCATTGCCGCGCGCCGCGAACGCGGAACATCGGGAGCCGCGGCCCCGGTGCAGGAGGGGCAGGGCAAGACGGTGATGGACCGCATCCGCCATATCGTGAGCGAACTGCAAAATCGTGAAGAGATATTGCTGGCGACGCGCAGCGCGGAAGCCGAGTTTAACGCGTCGATCACCAACGTCACTTTTGTGGTGGCCGCGTTTCTCAACGTCTGCCTGCTCGGCGGAATCTGTTTCATGGTGATCCGCGGCGCGGTGCTGCGCCGCAAAGCGGCCTCGGCCGAGCGCGATTTCAACGCGCAAATTGCGGCGAGCCTGGGCGAATTGCGCGAACGCAACCAGGAAGTCACGTTCCTCTCCCAGATGAGCAGCTTTCTGCAGACGTGCGCGAGTTCGGACGAGGCGTGCACGGCGATTGCGCGCTTCGGACCGCAGCTGTTTCCGCACGAGGCCGGCACGATTTTCATATTCCACGCGTCGCGCAACTATCTGGAACTTGCTGCCTCGTGGGGCGGTGCCGCTGCCGACGAAGACATGTTCCAGCCGGCCGACTGCTGGGCATTGCGGCGCGGCCGGCTGCACGCGGTCGGCGAGCAGGACCACGCCATCGTATGCGCGCACGTTGCGCGCCACGGCCAGCACATCGAACCTTATATCTGCGCGCCGCTGATGGCGCAGGGCGAAACGCTCGGCCTGTTGTATCTCAAAACCCGGCCGGCGGAAGCCGCCAACAGCGCGGGGGCGAATACGGCGAAAGAGCAACTCGCGACCGCGGTGGCCGAACAAATAGCGCTCGCGCTGTCGAATCTGAAACTGCGCGAAACCCTGCGTCAGCAGTCGGTGCGCGATCCGCTGACCGGTCTTTACAACCGGCGTTTCCTCGAAGAAACCCTCGACCGCGAACTCGCGCGACTCGAGCGCAAGAATCTGCCGCTGTCGTTGATCATGATCGACGTCGACAACTTCAAGAACTTCAACGACACGTTCGGCCACGAAGCGGGCGATGCAGTGCTGCGCGACCTGGGCGGCATCCTGCAACGCTACGTGCGCGGGGGCGACATCGCGTGCCGTTACGGCGGCGAAGAGTTCACGATCGTGTTGCCCGAGGCAAGCCTCGAGACCGGCCGCCAACGTGCGGAAATGCTGCGCGAGGCCGCGCGCGAACTGCGTCTCGTGCACGACGGAAAATCACTCGGCGCGGTCACGCTGTCGCTGGGCGTCGCGTGCTTTCCGGAGCACGGGCGCCGGCGCGATCATTTGCTGCAGGTCGCGGATGCCGCGCTTTACGAAGCGAAAAACGGCGGCCGCAATCGCGTCGTCGTCAGCAACGTCATGACGTTGAAGGTGGTCGAGAACCCGCCGCAGCGCGAAGAAGCCGGTCATTGACCGCGGCCCATTCCGGGCGCTGCGGCAATTGTTCCACCAATAAAACATCGCAGTCTGCCGTGTCGAGCGCGCGCAGGTTCGCATAAAGATCGTGTGCATATTCGTGCGGCCCGCGCGGCGCGGCGATCCACGTCAATCCCGCAAGCAGCGGTTGCAACGCGCTGCGCGCGAGCACGGCAACGCGCTGGCCCTGGCGCGCCAGCGTGGCCGCCAATTCGAGCAGCAGATCGCCTTCCATCACGAGCAGCGGCGTCGCCGGCGCATAGTGCGCGGCGAGCATGCCCGGTGCACGCGGCGTTTGCATGTTCGGCACGGCCAATGAAGCGCCGGTCGCCTCTTCGATATCGCGCGCGGTGATATGCCCGGGCCGCAGCAATACCGGTGCGGCCCCCGTCGCATCGACGATCGTCGATTCGATGCCGACGTCGCACTCACCGCCGTCGAACACGAAATCGACCGCATTGCCGAATTCGCGGCGCACGTGCTCGGCGAGCGTCGCACTCACGCGGCCGAAGCGGTTGGCGGAAGGCGCGGCGATGCCGCCGCCGAATTTCTCGAGCAGCAAATGCGCGACCGGATGAGACGGGATGCGCAAGCCCACCGTATCCTGCCCGCCGGTGACTGCATCGGCTACGCCCGGTGCGCGCTTCAATATCATCGTCAACGGACCGGGCCAGAAACGCTGAGCAAGCTTTTGTGCAACGGGCGTGATGTCGCGCGCCCACTGCGGTAATTGCGCCATGCTTGCGATATGCACGATGACCGGATGATCCGCGGGACGGCCTTTGGCGGTGTAGAGTTTTTTAATTGCCGCGGGATTGGCGGCGTCGGCGCCGAGCCCGTACACGGTCTCCGTCGGAAACGCGACGAGGCCGCCGCGCCGCAATACGGCGACCGCCTGTTCGACTTGCCGATTATCCATTAACGGCCGGCTGTCCGCCGCGCCGGATTTGCCGCGCGGCGCGCGGGTGCCCGCGATTCGGTCCGGCTTCGGTCAAGTGGTCAGCAGACGCAGAACTTCCCGATACTTCGCGGTGGTATTCGCCAACACGTCGGCGGGCAATTTCGGCGCCGGATGTTTCTTGTTCCACGGCTGCGTTTCGAGCCAGTTGCGCACGATCTGCTTGTCGAACGACGGCGGGCTGATGCCCGTGCGGTATTCGGCCGCCGGCCAGAAACGCGACGAATCCGGCGTCAGGATTTCATCGATCAGAAAGAGCTTGCCGGAAGCATCGACGCCGAATTCGAACTTGGTGTCGGCGATGATGATGCCTTTCGTTTTCGCGTACGCCGCCGCCTCGCTGTAGAGCTGGATCGCGACCGCGCGCACTTTCGCCGCGAGTTCCGCCCCGACTATCTTTTCCGCTTCGGCATACGAAATGTTTTCATCGTGCTGTCCGGCGGGCGCTTTGGTCGCCGGCGTGAATATGACCTCCGGCAGTTTTTCCGCTTCCTTCAATCCTGCCGGCAGCCCGATGCCGCACACCATGCCGGTCTTCTGGTAATCCTTCCAGCCCGAACCGATGATGTAACCGCGCACCACGGCCTCTATCATGAGCGGCGTGAACTTGCGCACGACCATCGCACGGCTGGCGACCTGTTCGCGTTCGTCGGCCGCCACCACGGTTTCCGGCGCGATGCCGGTCAGATGATTGGGGATGACGTGGCCCAATTTCTCGAACCAGAAATTCGACATCGCGGTGAGCACTTCGCCTTTGCCGGGAATCGGGTCGGGCAGGATCACGTCGAACGCCGACAGGCGGTCGCTTTGTATCACCAGCAATTTGTCGTCGCCGACCGCGTAAATGTCGCGCACTTTGCCGCGGTGCATGAACTTCAAGCTCTTCAGGTTCGATTCAAACAAGGTCGCATTGCTCATGGTGGGTAGGTTAGGGAAGGAAAGTGAAAAGGTTCAGGACAACTCGGGCAGCTTGGCCGCCTGCACCGCGGCGGCCTGCTTGGCGCGGAATGCCGCGAGCTTTTGCGCGAGCGCGGCGTCGTTCAACGCGAGCATCGCGACGGCGAACAGGCCGGCGTTGGCCGCACCCGCCTCGCCGATGGCGAAGGTGGCGACCGGGATGCCTTTCGGCATCTGCACGATCGACAACAACGAGTCGAGACCCTGCAAATGTTTCGATGGCATCGGCACGCCCAGCACGGGCAGCGTCGTCTTCGATGCCACCACGCCCGCCAGGTGCGCGGCGCCGCCGGCGCCCGCGATGAAACATTGCGCGCCCTGCTTCTCGAGCCCGCCTATCCATTCGATTAGTAGATCGGGCGTGCGATGCGCCGACAAGGCACGCGCTTCATAAGCGACGCCGAAATCTTTCAACTGCCGCGCGACATGCTGCATGACGTCCCAGTCGCTCTGGCTCCCCATTACTATGCCGACCAATATTTTTTTCACCGCTTATCTCCGAAAATGCGAGCGGTTATTTTAGCGCATCCCGGCCGGTGCGCCAGCGCGTGGTCCGAACTTGACGGATAATATGCGGCGAGGAGAAACCGCCATGCGTCACATCATTACGACTTGCGCGCTAGCCGCATGCGCGCTATGCGCCGGCGTTGCGGTCGCCCAGAATTATCCGGTCAAGCCGGTGCGTGTCATCGTGTCGTTCCCGCCGGGTTCCGGCGCCGACATCGTCGCGCGCACGATTACGCCGCGGCTCACGGAAGTTTACAGCCAGCAATTCGTCGTAGATAACCGCGCTGGCGCCTCGGGTAATCTCGGTTCGGAATTGGCGGCGCATGCAGTCCCCGACGGCTACACGCTGCTCTTTACGCCGGCGTCGGTCGCAAGCAGCCAGGCGTTGTACTCCAAGCTCGGCTATAACCTGCAAAAAGATCTCGAGCCGATTTCGATGATCGCGTCGGCGCCCTTCGTGCTGGTGGTGCACCCTTCTCTGCCGGTAAAAACCGTCAAGGATTTAATTGCAATGGCGAAAGCGCGCCCCGGACAGTTGCTTTACGCCTCGACCGGCAACGGCGGCAGCCCGCATCTGGCGATGGAATTGTTCAAGCTGCAGGCGAAGATCGACATCGGGCACATCCCGTACAAGGGCACGCCGCCCGCGGTCACCGACCTCATCGCCGGGCAAGTATCGATGATGTTCGCCAATACGTTGTCGGTACTTCCCTATGTGAATTCAGGCCGCCTGCATGCGCTCGCCATCAGCAGCGCCAAACGCAGCGCCGCGGCACCCGCGCTGCCCACGATTGCCGAGACGGGCATGCCGGGTTTCGAAGCGAGCACGTGGTTCGGCATGCTGGCGCCGACCGGCACGCCGCGTGAAATCCTTGCGCGCCTCACCGGCGAAATCAGAAAACTCGTGCAGACCAAGAGCGTCGCCGAGGCGCTGCTTGCGCAGGGATCCGACCCGATCGGCAGCACGGCGGAAGAGTTTCAGGCGAAGATCAAGTCGGACATCGACAAATGGACGCGCACGATAAAGGCGGCCGGGGTCAAAGCCGAATGACCGGGGACGCGGATGCAAATGCCGCGTCCGCACTGACGGTATAATCAGCACCTCCCGATCCGACAAACCGATCCCGCTGCGCCTCGCCAGCCGCGCCGCCCGCCGACGCGGTCGCCGCCACTTTCGCCGCAATAACAAACCAGGTGAATTGAATTCATGAAAACCAAAA
>CAZEAX010000189.1:0-9037 GCA_964510405.1 uncultured Streptomyces sp.
AGGTCGAATTCTTGACGCCGACGCCGATCACGGTCTTGTTGTTCTCGCGCAGCTTGGAAACCAGCGGCGAAAAATCCGAGTCGCCGCTGATGATGACGAAGGTATCGACGTGCGACTTGGTATAGCAGAGGTCCAGCGCGTCGACGACCATCCGGATGTCGGCGGAATTCTTGCCCGACATGCGCACGTGCGGAATTTCGATGAGCTCGAACGACGCTTCGTGCATCGCGCCCTTGAAGCTCTTGTAGCGGTCCCAGTCGCAATAGGCTTTCTTGACGACGATGCTGCCCTTGAGCAGCAGGCGCTCGAGTACCTTGTCGATGTCGAATTTGGCATATTTGGCGTCGGCGACGCCCAGCGCGACGTTCTCGAAATCGCAGAAGAGCGCCATGTTGGTGATTTCGGCTTGTGCAGCCATCGTGGCTCCAGTGGTGGGCGGCCGGCGGCGGGATCAGCGCCGGCGCAGCGGGTATTGTACGCGCCGAAACGCCGCTTGTCGTCGCGTGTACGTTCGGGCCGGCGCGCTTTGAATCCGGCAGGGCGGCGTTTTGCATGGGACGCGGCCTGCGCAAAACGACGGTGCGGCGGGTAGAATTCCGCTGCGCAGTGGAGGCGCGCAATGAAAATAACGCCGATATGAACCTGCCGGTCGACGTCACGCTGCTGGTGTTGCTGGCGGCGCTGATGCATGCATCGTGGAACGCGATCGTCAAGTCGAGTCGGAGCAAGTTTCTCGACATGGTGATGGTTGCGGTCGTGCCCGGGGCGATCGCGCTGATTGCGATTCCGTTCCTGCCGATGCCCGACCGCGCGTGCTGGCCCTGGCTGCTCGCGTCGGTGGCCATCCATTTTTTGTATTACATGGCGGTTGCCGGAGCTTTGCGCCACGGCGACCTGTCGCATGTCTACCCGCTGATGCGGGGCTGCTCTCCGTTATTGGTCGCGCTGGCGAGCTTCGGCGGTTTCGTCGACGAGCTCTCCACCTACATGTGGCTGGGCGTCATACTCATCAGCACCGGCATCGTCGTGCCTGCATTGCTGCGCACGCGGCGGATCGGCTTGCCGGCAAAGGGCACGTCGATCGCGATCGCCAATGCCGTGATCATCGCGGCTTACACCATCGTCGACGGCAGGGGGACGCGCTTATCGGGCAATGCGATCAGCTACGGGCAGTGGCTGTTTTTCCTTAATGCGATTCCGATGACGATGTTCGCGCTGGCGTGGCGCGGCAGGGAGGTCGCGGCGTATGTGCGCGGGCGCTGGGCAATGGGCATCCTGGGCGGCGCACTGTCGATGGCGTCGTACGCGATCGTGCTGTGGGCGTTGACGCGCGCGCCGGTGGCCGGCGTGGCGGCCCTGCGGGAGACGTCGGTGATTTTCGCTGCGCTGATCGGCAGCTTCATGCTGCGCGAAGGTTCGACTGCGCCGCGCGTCGCCGGCGCCGTGCTCGTTGTCTGCGGAATCGTCGCGCTCAGGCTGTAGCGGCGACCGCGTGCTTGCGCGCGATCTGGCGGTCGTCGATCGGGAAGTTGAGGATAGCCGCCAGGATACCCATGCCTATCGTAAGCATCCACATCAAGCGGTAAGAACCCGTCGCATCGAAGAGATAACCGCCGACGCCGACGCCGAAAAAGCTGCCGATCTGGTGAAACAGAAACGCGATACCCGAGAGCGTTGAGAGGTAACGCACGCCGAAGATCTGCGCGATGAGCCCGCTCGTGAGCGGCACCGTGCCGAGCCACAGAAAGCCGATGACCGCGCCGAACAGATAAACGCTCAGCGGCGTAATCGGCACCGAAATGAATATCGCAATGGCGACCGCGCGCGTGAAGTACAGCGTGCTCAGCAGGTATTTCTTGGTGTAGCGGCCGCCGAGCCAGCCCCAGAAATAACTGCCGAAGATGTTGAAGAGCCCGATCATCGCGAGCGCGATCATGCCGGTCTCGGGCGTCATGTGCTGGTCGACCATGTAGGCCGGAAAGTGGATCGAGATAAACATCAGCTGAAAACCGCACACCGTATAGGCGATGCAGAGCAGCCAGTAGCCGCGATGGCCCAGCGCTTCGCGCAGCGCTTCGGGGATCGACTGCTTGAACTGCCCCGCGGCGGGCGCGACCCGTTTTTCGACCAGCGCCGTCGACAGCGGGATGATCATCAGGATGGTCACCGCCAGCGTCAGCATGGCGTTGTGCCAGCCGATGTGGGTGATGAGCGTCTGTCCGTACGGCAGCATCACGAACTGGCCGAACGAGCCGGCGGCGCCGGCCAGCCCCAGCGCCACGCTGCGTTTCTCGACCGGGAACGCGCGGCCGATCACGCCGTAGACGATGCTGAACCCGCTGCACGACAATGCGATGCCGACGACGATGCCCGCGCTGACGCCGAACTCGATGCCGCTCGTCGAAAACGCCATCAGCGTCAACCCGACGGCATAGAGCACCGCGCCCGCCGCCATCACACGACCGGCGCCGTACTTGTCGGCGATCATGCCGGTGAACGGCTGCGCGATGCCGTAAACCAGGTTCTGAATCGCGATCGCGAACGAGAAAGTCTGGCGTCCCCAGCCGAGATCGGCGGTCATCGGCTGCAGAAAGAGGCCGAACGAGTGGCGTGTGCCGAGCGCGATGGTGAGCGCCATGCCGCCGCAAAGCAGGATGACGGCGGGCGTGCGCCAGTTTTTTGGGTTTGCGGAAGCCACGATAGAACTGCGATTGTAACTGATCGGGTTCCTAGGGCGTTTTCAATGTGAACGGATTGAAGTCCGTGTCGCGATCGTAGTAGTCCTCGTGCTCGGCGCGTTTCAGCCAGCCGACGATTTTGTACGTGACCGGCGTGAACACGACCTCGACGCCGACCTTGGCGACGAACTGCGACAGCATCACGAGCGGCAGCTTGTCGTTCGGAATGATCCCGCTGGCGTAGAACGCGAGCGGATAGAAAATCAGCGAGTCCACTCCCTCGCCGAATATCGTCGAGCCGATGGTGCGCGTCCACAGCCAGCGCCCGGCGGTTGCGATTTTCATTTTGGCGAGCACGAACGAATTGACGAACTCGCCGCACACGAAAGCAATCAGCGAGGCGGCGGCGATGCGCCACGTGGAACCGAACGCGATTTCGTACGCACCCTGGTTGCTCCAGAACGGCGCGGGCGGCAGCTTGACGATTACCCACGCCATTATCGCCGCGAACGCCAGTGCGGTGAAGCCCGCCCAGATCACGCGGCGCGAGCGGGCGTAGCCGTAGACTTCGGTGAGGATGTCGCCGAACACGTAGGAAATCGGGAAGAACAGCACCCCGGCGCCGAACGTGAGCGTGCCGACAAGCGGCGCGTCGATTTGCGCGATCTTGGCGGGTCCGATCAGGTTGGAGCATACGAGCACCGTGACGAATGCCGCCATCACGAGGTCGTAATAGCGGTAGTTGCGGTGCTGGGACATGAGGCGCCGTCTCGCGGGTTCGGAAGGCCGTATTAAGCCATATTCGCCCGCACGCGCAAAATCGATGTACGCTTGTTTGCGGTTCGGCGCGTTTAGACTGTCACTATGAATTGAAGGAAATACCATGAGCGGCACGGCGCAGGGGCGTTTTACATCCGCCGGCATACTGATGGCGGTCTGGTTGGTCGTCGCGACCATCACAGGCTGTGCGGGTCTGCCGACCGGAATGCAGCCGCCGGCCGTCACGATCGCCGACTTCGGCGTCGGCAACGCGGGTCTTTTCGAGCAGCAATTCAATTTGCGGCTGCGCATCCAGAATCCGAACTCCGAGGAATTCACGGTAGACGGCATCGCCTTCGATCTCGAGATCAACAGCCAGCCGTTCGCCAAGGGAGTCGGCAACCAGGCCATCACGGTGCCGCGTTACGGCTCCGGGTTCATCGCGGTCGAGGCCGTCAGCACGCTGGGCGGCCTGCTGAAGCAATTCGGCCGCCTGAACGACGCCAACAAGGCGTTGTTCAAATACCGCATCAAGGGCGTGTTGAGCATCGCGGGCGGCACGCGGGTGCCGTTCGAGGAAACCGGCGAATTCGATTTCGGCGCGCTGGTGCCCAAAGGCCTGGCGCAACGCTAAAGTCCGCGCCCGCCGCGGACGCCCGCCGCCGGCGTGCGGCGGCGCCGTGCTAAACTAGCATCGTTAAATGCTGCCACGCGCCATGCCATCCGACGACATAGTTGAAATCAGCGATCTCAAGTTCGGTTACGCGGATCGCCCGCTGCTGAAAGGCATCAGCCTCACGATTCCGCGCGGGAAAGTCGTCGGCATCATGGGCGCGAGCGGATCCGGCAAGTCGACGCTGATGCGGTTGATCGGCGGCCAACTGACGCCGGAAGCCGGCTACGTCAAAGTCGACGGCCACGTCGTGCACGAGTTGAGCCGCGACGAGTTGTACAAGCTGCGGCGCAAAATGGGCATGCAGTTCCAGGCGGGCGGCCTTTTCACCGATTTGTCGGTGTACGAAAATATCGCGTTCCAGATGCGGGAGCACACCGATCTGCCCGAAAGCATGATCCGCGATCTCGTGCTCTTGAAACTCGCGGCGGTCGGGTTGCGCGGCGCCTCGCACCTGATGCCGGCGGAGTTGTCGGGCGGCATGTCACGCCGGGTCGGACTTGCGCGGGCGATTGCGCTCGATCCCATGCTGATCATGTACGACGAGCCGTTCGCCGGGCTCGATCCGATTTCGTGCACCGTGGTCGGCAACCTGATCCGCCGCCTGAACGACGCGCTCGGCGCGACCTCCATCGTGGTGTCCTACGATTCGGCGGAATCGATGCGCGTCATCGACTATCTCTACCTGATTTCGGACGGCGTGGTCGCCGCTTCCGGTCCCGCCGCCGAGATGAAGGTTTCCAAGGACCCGTTCGTGCGCCAGTTCCTCGACGGCGCGCACGACGGACCGGTGCCTTTCCATTATCCGCACGACGAGTATAAGGACGACCTCGGCCTGAATGCCGCGGCCTGACCGGCGTTCCCGCGAGCGCGCTCGCGATTCCGAACTTTAGTGTTTGATGTCCGACGGAATCTGCGGCAGCGGGCCGGTGCGCAGATTCAGCTGGTGGCGTTCGCGCACCAGCGTCATGGTGACCGCGACGAACAGTCCGAACAGCACGATGACGGTGTAGATCGAGAAATTGAACTTGATCAGCAGCGAGTAGACGCCCAGCATCGTCAGGATGGAGAGGTTTTCGTTGAAATTCTGCACGGCGATGGAATGTCCGGCCCCCATCAGGATATGGCCGCGATGCTGGAGCAGCGCGTTCATCGGCACCACGAAAAATCCGGCCAGCGCGCCGATCACCGTCATGATCGTCATCGCCATGTAAACGTCGCGGACGAAGATCATGCTGATGGTGATGAGGCCCATCGCGATACCCACCGGCAGCACGTTGACCGCGCGGTGCAGCGGCACCAGTTTCGCGGCGAGGATGGCGCCGGCCGCGATGCCCACGGCCGTGATGCCCTGCATGATGGTCGATTGCGACAGCGTGTAGCCGAGCGCCACCTCGGCCCATTTCAACACGATGAACTGCAGCGTGGCGCCCGCGCCCCAGAAGAGCGTGGTGGTTGCAAGCGAGATCTGGCCGAGCTTGTCCGACCACAACAGGCGCAGGCAATGCGCAAAATCGCTGATCAGGTAAAAAGGGTTCTTGCGCGCCGGCTTGTGGTCGACGCCGGTCCTGGGCACGTAGAGATTGAACACCGCCGCTACGATGTAAAGCGCGATGATCAGCGTGATCGCGATTTCCGGCGCGGTATCGATGCCCGTGTCGATATGCGGGATGTCGATCGTGAGCAGGTGCGACGACACCGTCTCGCTGATCAGCGCGCCGCCGAGCAGCGTGCCGAGAATGATGGAGCCCACGGTAAGGCCCTCGATCCAGCCGTTGGCGACCACGAGCTTCGGGTGCGGCAGGTATTCGGTGAGTATTCCGTACTTTGCCGGCGAGTACGCGGCGGCGCCGAGTCCGACCACGCCGTAAGCGATCAGCGGATGCACGCCGAACAGCATCATCGAGCAGCCGACGACCTTGATCGTGTTCGACACGAACATCACCTGGCCCTTGGGCAGGGCATCGGCAAACGCGCCGACGAACGGCGCCAGCACGACGTAGGATATGGTGAAGAAAAGTTTCAGCATCGGCGTGAGCCACGCCGGAGAATCGAGCAATGCGAGTGTCGCGATGGCGGCTACGAGCAGCGCGTTGTCGGCCAGCGACGAAAAGAACTGCGCCGCCATGATTATGAAAAAACCGAACGGCATGAAGGGGATGCGTGCCCTCTTATAAGAGGGGAACTTTATACCATAGTTTCCGCGCGAGGGCGTTTGCGCCGGCCGTCATCGGCCATGACTTGCGTCAAGAATTGTGGTTGAATACCAGCCAAATTCCGAGTGAGGGGCGATGAGTAATGGATGATGAGTGAAGGTCAGAATCATCGCCGCGATTTGTCGCGGCGGGTTTAAACCCATTGCCCATTGCACATTACCATTCACCAAACCATGGCCGATCGCAGATTGCAGGTCTTTCACACGGTCGCGAAACAATTGAGTTTCACCAAGGCGGCGGAGCAGCTGTTCATGACGCAGCCGGCGGTGACGTTCCAGGTCAAGCAGCTCGAGGAGCATTTCAGCGCGCGCCTTTTCGAGCGCAGCCACGGCAAGATCGCGTTGACGCCGGCCGGCGAGCTCGTGCTCGATTACGCGGAGCGCATCCTCGGCCTCTCGGCCGAACTCGACAAGCGCGTGAGTGAACTCACGGGCGCCGTCAGCGGTCCGCTGCTGCTGGGCTGCAGCATGACGATCGCCGAATTCATCCTGCCGCGCGTGCTCGGCGAATTCAAGGCGCGCCATCCGCAGGTGCAGACGCACATGATGGTCGCCAATTCCGAAACCATCGAGCAGCGCGTGGCCGACCACTCGCTCGATCTCGGCCTGATCGAATCGCCGGCGCACCTGCCGGGCCTGCATACCGAAGTGTGCAGCGACGATGAACTCGTGATGATCTGCGCGCCGGGATACAAGCTCGCAGGCGCGACGACCGTCACCGCCGCGCAGATCGCAGGCGAACCTTACATCAGCCGCGAAAGCGGGTCGGGCACGCGCCAGTTCGCCGATAATTATTTTCGCGATTCGGGGGTCGCGCCCGAAGACCTCAACATCGTCATGGAGCTCGGCAGCCCGGAAGCGATCAAGGGTGTGGTCGAAACCGGAATTGGCGTGGCGATCATGTCGAGCGCCACCGTCGCGAAAGAGTTGAAGCTCGGCTCGCTGGTGGCGCGTCCGCTCGAGCCCAGGTTGATTCGCACGCTGTCGCTCGTGTATCCGCGCGAAAAATTCCGGTCGCGGCTGCTCTCCACGTTCGTCGACTTTGCGATCGCGAAGATGCGCGCGATGGCGGAGCGGGATAATCAAGGATGAAGGATGAAAAAAGCGATTGTGACGCTTGAGTCGCGCCGGCGGGCGGGAATGTTTCATCTTTCATCCTTCCGCCTTCATCCTTAACCAATGTCCCGTCCCATCAAAGCCTTCATCAGCAGCGCGGCGTTGCGCCACAACCTCGGCGTAGTGCGCCGCTGCGCGCCGCGTTCGCACGTGTTCGCGGTGATCAAGGCCAATGCGTACGGCCACGGCGTGACGCGCGTGGCGCGCGCGCTGGACTCCGCGGACGGCATCGCGCTGCTGGAAATCGACGCCGCCGTGCGGTTGCGGGAAAGCGGCTATGCGCGGCGCCTGGCTTTGCTCGAAGGCCTGTTCGACGCGACGGAACTCGAGGTCGCCGCGCGGCACGAGCTGACCATCGCCGTGCACAACGAGGAGCAACTGCGGATGCTCGACCACGCGCCTGCGAACGCGCGCCTGGACGTGATGCTCAAGATCAACACGGGCATGAACCGGCTGGGCTTCGAGCCGCGCGCCGCGCACGTTGTGCGCGACCGGCTTGCCGCGCATAGCGCGGTGAAAAAACTCACGCTGATGACGCATTTCGCGACGGCCGACGATGATCGCGGCGTGGCGTGGCAAATGGAAGTCTTCGAAACCGTTGCCGCCGGACAGACGCTCGAACGCTCGGTCGCCAACTCGGCGGCGATCCTGCGCCATCCGCAAACGCATGCCGGCTGGGTGCGGCCGGGGATCATGCTCTACGGCTGCACGCCGTTTGCCGATACGCCGGCGGCGGAACTCGGCCTTAAACCGGCCATGACGTTGGCAAGCGAAATTATTTCGGTGCAGGAGGTGCGCCCCGGCGGGCGCATCGGCTATGCGGGCGCCTACGAAGCGACACAGTCCCTGCGGGTGGGGGCGGTGGCCTGCGGCTACGCCGACGGCTATCCGCGCCATGCGCCGACCGGCACGCCGGTGCTCGTCGACGGCATCCGCACGCGTACGCTCGGGCGCGTTTCGATGGACATGCTGTCGGTCGACCTGACCGGAGTGCCCAACGCGCGCGTGGGAACACCCGTCGTATTGTGGGGGGAAGGATTGTCCGCGGACGAGGTGGCGCATGCCGCCGGCACCGTGAGTTACGAATTGATGTGCGCGTTGGCGCCGCGCGTGCCGGTCGTCGAAATCTGATCGCGCTGCCAACGCGCGGCGGCCATGAAAAGCCCCATCTGCGGGTGTATTATTGCAAAATGAGCAGTCAGCAGACAGCGACCGCGGCGTCCCCGCATCAATACCAGGTCTGGCCGTACCGGCGCTCGCCGTCGTTGCGTTACGGCGTCGCGGTGCTGGCCGTGCTCGCCGCGTTCACGATCCGCTACCTGATTTACGGCGATTTCCAGAACCGCCTCGTGTTCACGTTTTTCGTGCCGGCGGCGGTGATCGCGGTGTGGTACGGCGGCATCGGTCCCGGCATCGTCGCCACCGTGCTGGGCCTCCTGCTCGGCGATTATTTTTTCATGATGTCGCGCAAGGCGCTGTGGCCGCTCGGCAATCGCGAGTCGCTCGCGCTCGGGGTTTACGTGGTGACGACGCTGTTATGCGTGGTGCTGTGCGAAAGGTTGCACCGCAGGATCCGCCAGTACGAGCGTGCGATCG
>CAZEAX010000190.1:0-9010 GCA_964510405.1 uncultured Streptomyces sp.
TGACTAAGTCGCGTGTCTTGCTTCGCGTTCTGAGCCAAAATCGTGACAGCGCATCGCGCGTTTCGTTATGTTATGGGCTCTTAAGCGACGGCGAGTTGCTGGGGAGTGCGATAGCAGACCGTACTGCCATCCGCGGCATAGGCGCCGGCGATATTCGCGGCGGAAAGCAGCACACCGAGCGCCCGCTGCGCGGTGGTCAGGCGCGTGCGGATCAGCGTGCCGTTGGTTTCGTTCAAATGTTGTGCGGTCTTGGTCAGCTCGGTCAGTTGCTGCCACGCGGCGTGCGCCTGCGGAGCGCGGCCGGCATGTTCGCGCAACAGGCGGTCCATGCCCGTGCGGTCGGCGGTCAGGCCTTTCTCGCGCAACCACTGCAGGCGTTGCTCGCCGAGCCGTGTTAGCTCGAACAAATGGATTGTTTTCGATTCCGCAAACGATGCGAGGCGCTCCAGGTCCCCGCGCACCAGCGCCTGCTGCTCTTCGCGCAGCAGCGTGATGAAAGCGTTGAGGGCTTCGCTTTCGGTATTCAATGTGCGGCCGAGCGCCGCGACGTCGAACTGCATGTCGTTAGGCCTTGTGCGCGCGGAGCAGGTCCTGCACGGTGGTCAACAGGCGGTCGGCGACCTTTTCGGCGTTGACCTTGAAGTGGCCGTTGCTGATCGCCGTCTTCAACTCTTCGACGCGCGCGGAGTTGACCACCGGCGTTTCGGCGAAACCCTGTTCGATCGCCTGCATATGCGAGGAGAGCGAGCTGATGCGCACGTTGGTGTCGACCGGCGACGAGGCACCCGCAACCGGCTTTTTGGCCGGGCGGTCCGCTTCGTCAGGGATCGCGCCGGTCGTCAGGCCTTTGAAACTGTTATCGATCTTCATAATGCGTTTCCTCGCAAAAGCGGTATACCTGCATTTACGGACGCGGCATTACGAAACTTTAGCCAATTAGCCGGAGGCGCCGGAACCGGGATGCCCGAGAACGGGTCAACCGATTGAAAAATATGGATTAAAATGTGATTTCGACGACACCGCCGGCGCGCGCCACGCCGCTGATCGTCTGGCCGGCGGTGGTTCGCACCTGGGCGATCTGGCCGTCCGCGGCGTTGGTCAGGGAGCGGCCGTCCGTGGTGACCCGAAAGCCGCGGCCCGACGATTGCAACTTCACGGTCTGGCCTTGTTGCACCACCAGCGGTGAGCGCAGGAGATCCTGCCGCAGCGGCTGGCCGGCCGCCAGCGCCGCCGTTAAAGTTTTGCCGACGATCAGTTGCGGGTCCGTAATCATGCCGGCCGGCAATTGCGTCAGATCGCCGCTTTGCAGCGCGACATCGGTTGCCGCGAGCGCTTGTCCTTGCGCCAGCGGGCGCGCCGTGACGACGTAATCGCCGACGACCTTGATCTGGGCCGTCACGTAAATGCTCCACGGCGCGGCACCGTTGCAGCGCACGCCGATCGAAGTCAGCCCCCACAGCCGCGCGCCCGGCGGCAGAAACACCTCGGGCACGGCGCACGCCGGCAGCACGATGCGCGGATCTATGCCGCCTATCGTGTAAGTCACCTTGCCCGGCAAGCCGGCGGTTTGCACGCGAACGTATTGGTCGACTGCGTTGTGAATAGTCGCCGGCGCCTGGCGCTCGACGGTTTGCGCGCAGGCTAAGCCGCCGCACGCGCTCAAGGCAAATAGCGCCCACCACTTGAAGCATCGTTTCATGTGCATTTCCCGGAAGTGATTGATGCGATCGATGCAGCGAATTTTGCGCGCAGAGGGGGCGCAGTCAGCGTGCGAATTGAGGCGGTTTTGCGGGCTTAATCGAAAGATAGTTGGGCGGTGTGCCTCCCTATGATGGTGGCCATGGATAGACCGGCAAGCAGGGCGCAACCGCATACCGTGCGAGCCCAGATAACGGCGGATTGCGCCGGTGCTTGAGCCGCATGCAAGACCAACCAGCGACGGAATAAAGCGATGGCCACCGAACTCGACAACTACCTGCAGTTTCACGCGCAAGCGCTGAACCTGCGCGCGACGCGCCAGCAATTGCTGGCGTCGAATATCGCCAACGCGGATACGCCGGGTTATCAGGCCCGCGACATTGATTTCAGCAAGACGCTGCAGGATGCGCTCGCAGGACGAGTGCAACCGGCGGAACTCGCACGTACTGCCGCAGCTCACATCGCTCCCGGACAGCAGGGATCCGCCGCCGGCGCCGTGCAGTACCGCGCGGTCGTGCAACCGTCGATCGACGGTAACACGGTCGACATGGATGTCGAGCGTGCGAAATTTTCGGAGAACGCGGTTCACTATGAGGCGAACCTGACGTTCATAAACAGCCAGTTGAAGTTGATGCTGGCGGCTTTGCAAAGTTAAAGGATAGCGATCATGTCGTTGTTCAACGTATTCGATATTGCCGGCAGCGCGATGAACGCGCAATCGCTGCGGCTCAACACCGTGGCAAGCAATCTTGCCAATGCAGACAGCGCGACCGGTGCCGACGGCAAGCCATACCGCGCGAAGCAGGTTGTCTTCAGCAGCGTTCCGATCGGCGGCGATGCCGGCAGTACGGTGCGCGTTACGGGTGTGGTCGAAGACCCGTCCCCGATGAAGCAGGCCTACGACCCCAAGAATCCGCTGGCCGACCCTCAGGGCTACGTCACCATGCCCAACGTCGACGTTGTCGGCGAAATGGTGAACATGATTTCCGCTTCACGCTCCTACCAGAACAACGTCGAGGTCATGAATACCGCGAAGACGATGTTGTTGAAAACGCTGCAGCTCGGTTCATAGCACAAAAGGAAAATCCAATGACCACGACCGCCGTCCAGAATTCGAACGCTACGAACGCCACCACCGCCGTTGGCGCTTTAGGCGCCGCCAGCTCGAGCGCCGCGAGCATCCAGAACAGTTTTCTCACGCTGCTGGTTACGCAATTGCAAAACCAGGATCCGCTGAACCCGATGGACAACTCGCAACTGACGTCGCAACTCGCCCAGATCAGCACGGTCAACGGCATTCAGCAGATGAATACGACCATGCAAAATCTGGCGACCTCGTATTCCGCCGGCCAATCATTGCAGTCGGCGTCGATGATCGGCCACCAGGTGCTGACCAGCGGCAACGGCCTGACCATGAATGGCTCGCCGGTCACCGCGGGTATTCAACTCGGCGGGGCCGCCAGCGGCGTGACCGTGCAGGTACTGAGCGCAACGGGTGCAGTCGTGCGGACCCTGCAATTGGGCGCCCAGCCCGGCGGTGTGGTGCCGTTCCAGTGGGACGGGCTGACGGACAGCGGTGCGCAGGCCGCTGCCGGCAGTTATACGTTCGCGATCAAGGCAACCAGCGGCGCGCAGGCCGTCGACGCAACGCCGCTCGTCGCAGGAACCGTATCCAGCGTGACGCTCAGCGGCGGCAATGTTGGCGTCAACGTCAACGGCCTCGGCAATGTGCCGCTGTCGCAGATCATCAGCATTTTGTAAACCTAGGAGAAAAACATGGCATTTCAGACTGGTCTGAGCGGACTTGACGCCGCTTCACAAAGCCTCGACGTCATCGGCAACAACGTTTCCAACGCGAGCACCGTGGGGTTCAAGGAGTCGCGTGCGCTTTTCGCGGATGTTTACGCTACTTCGCTGAGCGGCGCCGGGACGGGGCCGATCGGTATCGGCACGAAGGTGGCGGCAGTGCAGCAGGAGTTTACGCAAGGCAACATCACGACCACCAGCAACCCGCTCGACATCGCCGTCAACGGCAACGGTTTTTTCCAGGTGCAAAACAACGGCGCCACCTTTTACACGCGCAACGGCCAGTTCCACCAGGACAACGCCGGCAACATCGTCACCGCGGACAATAAACAGGTGATGGGATACTCGGTCGACGCGAGCGGCAACATCATTGCCTCGACACCGGTTCCGCTGCAGATTTCGACTTCGCAGCTGCCGCCGAGCGTCACGACCAGTTTCAAGGCCAATCTGAACCTCAATTCGGTCGAAACGCCGCCGGCAACCGCAATCTTCAATCCTGCCGACCCGACCAGCTTCAACGAGTCGACCTCGGGCACCGTCTACGACAGCCTCGGCAATTCGCACGACATGACGCTTTATTTCGTCAAGACCGCGACCGCCGGCCAATGGGCGCTGCACGGAACCGTCGACGGCACCCCGGTTGCCAATGTGAATCTTGGCGGCGGCGCGGGCAATCCAATCAATCTGAACTTCAACAGCAGCGGCGTGCTGACGACGGCGATGCCCGTCAGTCCGGTTGCGTTGACCATCGGCGGCGGCGCGGCAAGCCCGCTGTCGTTCGCGCTCGATTTCAAGGGCAGCACGCAGTTCGGTTCCGCATTCGCCGTCAATTCGCTGTCGCAGGACGGCGCTACATCAGGCCGTCTTTCGGGATTCAACGTCAGCGGCAATGGCGTCATCGTCGGCAGCTACACGAACGGGCAGAGCAAGAACCTGGGCCAGATCGTGCTGGCGAGCTTTGCCGACCCCGAAGGGCTGCAGCCCCAGGGCAACAACAATTGGGCGCAGACATCGGCGTCCGGTTTGCCGATTGTCGGCGCCCCCGGTTCGGGCGGCCTCGGCGCATTGCAGTCGGCCGCGGTCGAGCAATCGAACGTCGACCTGACTTCCGAGCTCGTCAACATGATCACTGCGCAGCGCGTGTATCAAGCCAACGCGCAAACCATCAAGGCGCAGGACGCGATTCTGCAGACGCTGGTCAACCTGAATTAATGCCGGACCGCACAATGACCAACCGAGGTGACCCATGGACCGGCTGATTTATGTTGCCATGTCGGCGGCGAACCACACGCTGACCCAGCAGGCGACTGTCGCGCACAATCTCGCGAATATCACCACGGCGGGGTTTCGCGCTGAAACCACGGTCTTCCGTGCGGTCCCCGTGACCGGCGATGGTCTGCCCACGCGCACATTTGTCGTCGGGTCTACTCCCGGCGCGGATTTCACGCCGGGTGCCATCGAAACCACCGGGCGCGACCTCGACGTCGCAATCCAGGGCAAAGGCTGGATAGCGGTGCAGGCGGCTGACGGCAGCGAAGCCTATACGCGCGCCGGCAGCCTGCAAGTCAATACCAATGGCGTTCTGACAACGCGTGCCGGCAACGTCGTGGTGGGCGACAGCGGACCGCTTTCCGTGCCGACAGAAGCGCGGGTAACCATCGCCAACGACGGGACTGTATCGACGGTACCGAACACCAATCTTCTGAACAACTCATCGGTTGCGGGGCGCATCAAGCTCGTCAACCCGCCCGACAGCAGTCTGGTGCGGGGCGGCGACGGTTTATTCCGGACCGCCAACGGGATCGCAGCGCCGGCGGACAGCAACGTGCAGCTGGTGTCGGGGGCGGTGGAAGCGAGCAACGTCAATCCGGTGGATGGAATGATCAACATGATTGCGCTGGCGCGCCAGTTTGATATGCAGATGAAAATGTTGCAAAGCGCGGAAACCAATTCCCAGCAGGCGGCGCAACTGCTGTCGCTGCCGGCATAGAGCAACGCAATTAACTTACGCAGGGAAATACGATGATACGCTCGCTTTGGATTTCGAAAACCGGTCTCGACGCCCAGCAGACCAACATGGACGTGACCGCGAACAATCTGGCCAACGTCAGCACCAACGGCTTCAAGCGCGCGCGCGCCGTATTCGAGGATCTGCTCTATCAGACGCTGCGCCAGCCGGGTGCGCAGTCGTCGCAGCAGACGCAGCTGCCGTCCGGTTTGCAGCTCGGCACCGGCGTGCGCCCCGTCGCGACCGAACGGATTTTTACCCAGGGCAATCTCCAGCAGACCGGCAATTCGCTCGACGTCGCGGTCAACGGTCAGGGATTTTTCCAGGTGTTGCTGCCGGACGGGACGACCGCGTATACGCGCGACGGTTCGTTTCAGGTGAGCGCCCAGGGACAACTGGTGAACTCCAGCGGGTTTCAGATACAACCGTCGATCACCATTCCCGCGAATACGTTGACGATTACGATCGGCCAGGACGGCGTCATCTCCGCAACCAAGGCCGGTACCGCCACGCCGACGCAGATCGGCTCGCTGAACCTGGCGAACTTCGTGAATCCGGCCGGGCTGCAAAGTATGGGCCAGAACCTTTATCTCGAAACCGCCGCGTCAGGAACGCCGAGCACGAATACGCCGGGAACGAACGGACTGGGCACGCTCAGCCAGGGTTACGTGGAAACGTCCAATGTCAACGTGGTCGAGGAACTGGTCAACATGATCCAGACGCAGCGCGCCTACGAACTTAACTCCAAGGCGATTTCGACGTCGGACCAGATGCTGCAGAAACTTTCACAGATGTAACGGGTGCACAATGAACAAACTCATGATCTTCGCGTCGGTTCTGGCCCTTGCAGGTTGCATTACGACCACGCCTTCCACCTCGGTGCATCAGCCGATGTCGGTGCGTCCCGCGGACCCGGCGCCTGTCAGGGTCGCAAATGGCGCAATCTACCAGGCCGGCTACAGTAACGCTCCGCTGTTTGAAGACCGGCGTGCGCGCAATGTCGGCGACACGCTGACGATCAACATCATCGAGAACACGTCCGCCGACAAGAAGTCCAACACCACGACCAACCGGTCGAGCGACAACAATTTGTCGGTGCCGAACGTGACCGGCCTCCCGGGCAAGAGCTTCCTCGGCGCGAGCCTCGCCGCGACGACGGATTTCAAATTCAGCGGCGACGGCGAAACCGCCAGCAACAACGTATTTACCGGCACCATCACCGTTACCGTAATCGAGGTGTTTGCCAACGGCAACCTGCTGGTGAGCGGCGAGAAGCAGGTCGGCATCAATCATGCCTCGGAGTTCATCCGTTTTTCCGGCGTCGTGAGCCCGAACAACATTACGTCGACCAACAGCGTGAACTCCGTGCAGGTCGCCGATGCGCGCGTCGAATATCGCGGCAACGGCCAGATCGAGAACGCGCAGAACATGGGCTGGCTGTCGCGCTTTTTCCTGAACGTGATGCCGTTCTGACCATCATGTGCAAATACACCAAACTCGCGTCCGCCGGGCTGTGGCTCCTGCTGACCGCGGTGGCCGGCACGACGTTGATCGCGTTGCCCGCGCGCGCCGAACGGATCAAGGATCTCGCGACCGTGCAGGGCGTGCGCGCCAATCAATTGATCGGCTACGGGCTGGTGGTCGGTCTCGACGGCAGCGGCGACCAGACGACGCAAACGCCGTTCACGGTGCAGAGTCTGACCAGCATGCTGACGCAGCTCGGCGTCAACCTGCCGCCCGGCACGAGTTTGCAATTGAAAAACGTCGCGGCTGTGATGGTCACGGCTGTATTGCCGTCCTTCGCGAAACCCGGCCAGACCATCGACGTCACGGTCTCGTCGATGGGCAACGCGAAATCGCTGCGCGGCGGCACCCTGGTGATGACGCCGCTCAAGGGCACTGACGGCCAGGTTTATGCAATGGCGCAGGGCAACGTGCTGGTCGGCGGCGTCGGCGCATCGAGCGCGGGCGGCTCGAGCGTGCAGATCAATCATCTCGGCGTCGGGCGGATAAGCGCGGGCGCCACGGTCGAGCGCGCGGTGCCGACGATTATCGGCCACGACGGCTATATTTTTCTTGAGTTGAACACCACCGATTTCACGACCACGCGCCGGGTCGTCGACGTACTCAACAAGACCTTCGGCGACGGTATCGCGACGGCGATTGACGGGCGGGTCGTGCAGGTCGCCGCGCCACCCGAGGCCGACCGGCGGATCGAATTTCTCTCGCAAATCGAAAGCCTCGACGTGCGGCCGGGCGACAGCATGGCGAAAGTCATCCTCAACGCGCGTACCGGATCCGTGATCATGAACCAGGCGGTCACGGTCGAGACCTGCGCGATCGCGCACGGCAACCTGTCGATCGTGATTACGAGCGAGCCTATCATCAGCCAGCCCGGTCCGTTCTCCTCGGGCCAGACGGTGCAGGCGAACAAGGAGCAAATCGAAATCCGGCAGGACAAGGGCGGCCTCACCATGGTCAAAGGCGTCAATCTCGCCGAGGTGGTGAAAGCGCTGAACTCGATCGGCGCCACGCCGCAGGATCTGCTGGCGATCTTGCAAGCCATGAAAGCGGCCGGCGCATTGCGCGCAGAACTGGAAATCATATGAGTGCAGGTCCGACCTACAACGCCGCCGGCTCGCTCGCGATCGATGCGCAGAGCCTCGAGCAGCTCAAGCTGCAGGCGAAGCGCGATCCCAAAAGCGCGATTGGCGCCGCCTCCAAGCAATTCGAGGCGGTGTTCCTGAACATGGTGGTGAAGAGCATGCGCGAAGCCACGCCGCAGGACAGTCTCATGGGCAGCGAGCAGACGAAGCTTTATACCTCCATGCTCGACCAGCAGCTTGCCCAGCATCTGGCAACGCGCGGCACCGGTCTTGCCGCGGCGATGGCGCGGCAGCTGTCGGCGCACATGGGGACGGCCGCCGATGCGTCGACGGCGGACGTCACGCAGCCAAATCCGCTCGCGGAAGGAATATCGATTCCCGGCGTGTCACCGGCGGTGCCGTCGCCGACGAAGGCCTATGCGAACACGGCCGTCGCCGGGACGCTGAGTGCAATCCGCATGCAGGCGACCGATACAGCGGACACCTCGGTCAATGCAGCCATTTCAGCCGCACCGGTTACGAGGGCACGGGAAGCGGCGGCTCTCGCCTGGTTGCGCGGCGTGGATAGTTCTGTCAGCTCCGCTCCGGCGACGGCGACGCGCAATGTGGATGCCGCCAAACCGGCGCCAGTGGCATCGACACCGGATGCCGCCGCGGATACGGGCACATCGATATTGTCGAAGACGCGCGATTTCGTCAGCCGCATGTGGACGCATGCGGTGGACGCGGCGCGCGCGACCGGGATCCGGCCGCAATTCATGGTCGGACAGGCCGCGCTCGAATCCGGCTGGGGAAAACATGAGATACGCAACGCGGACGGCACGCGCAGTCACAACCTGTTCGGCGTGAAGGCCGGGCGCGGTTGGACCGGACCGGTGGTCGAGAAGACGAC
>CAZEAX010000191.1:0-8996 GCA_964510405.1 uncultured Streptomyces sp.
TGCGCACCAAGCGCGACGCCAACCGGCTGATGCGCGAACTCGTGCGCGACGGCGTCGCGGCCTCGGCGATCCACAGCGACCGCACGCAGGGTGAGCGCACGCAGGCGCTGGAAGACTTCAAGCAAGGCACGGTCAGCGTATTGGTCGCCACCGACATTGCGGCGCGCGGCCTCGATATCGAGTTGCTGCCGTTCGTCATCAATTACGAACTGCCGTACGCCGCCGAGGATTACATTCATCGCATTGGCCGCACCGGCCGCGCCGGCAGCACCGGCGAAGCGATTTCACTCGTGTGCGCCGACGAGCACCGCATGCTCGACGACATCGAGCGCGAATTGAAACGCAAACTGGAACGGCTCCCGCTGCCGGAACTCGTCGCAGGCGCGAAAAAATCCGGCCACGGCGAAGGTCGGCACGCGGCGCCGCGCCATGCATCAAGTCATTCGACGAGTCACAAGCCGGCGCATAAGCCCGTCCACGGCAAACCGCATCCGCGCCCCGCGGCGGCGCCCCTGCCCGGCGGCTTCGATTTCAGCAAGCCCTATGAGGTCAAACCGGCCGAAACCACCACTGTTGACGCCAGCGCAAGCCGTGCGAGCCATGCGGGCGCTCGCGCCAAGCGTCCGACCGCGGCATTGCTCGGAGGCATGGCGAAGAAGTCGTAACGCCCCGCGCGGCACGTTTCTACGACCCGCTGAACCAGTTGTAACCCTGGTCTTCCCAGTAGCCACCCGGATAATCGTTGGTGACAAAAATCGCCGCGATGTGTTTCGGGTTCTTGAAGCCGAGCTTAGTCGGGATGCGCAGCTTCATCGGAAAACCGTACGCGGCCGGCAGCAATTCATCGGCGAATCTGAAAGTCAGCAAGGTCTGCGAATGGAGCGCGGTCGGCATGTCGATGCTGGTGTAATAATCATCCGCGCATTTGAAGCCGATGTATTTTGCGGTCAAGTCCGCCCCGATGCGTTCGAGAAAGGTCCTGAAGGTGACCCCTCCCCATTTGCCGATCGCGCTCCAGCCCTCGACGCAGATATGGCGAGTGATCTGGCTGGTCTGCGGCAGCGCATAGAGTTTATCCAGCGTCCACGGCGTCTTGTCGCGGATCAATCCGCTCAATTCCAGTTTGTAGGTCACCGGATCGACGCGCGGCGCTTCGGATTCCGAATAAAACGCGTTGAACGGAAACGGCTTCGTGATCGCGCTCTCCGGATATTCCTGCGCGAGCTTGTTTGGACTGAAAATCGCCGCCTGTACGCCGTCGTTCCAGCGCGACATCTGCCACAACACTTGCTGCACCGCGTCCGAATCGGTAACGTCGCAGCCTGACAGCAAGCTGAGCGCGCCGAGGCTTAAACCCTGCTTGAGAAACAGGCGCCGCTCCAGCTTGACGATGTCACGCGTCGGCGCCACAAGGTTACGATCGGGCTTCTTCGTTGAATAGTTCATATCAGCCTCCGTGCCCGGGAAATTGCGCTTTGGCATGTCCGGTCAGCATCGGCAGGAAAGTCCGCGGCACGAGCGCGACCATTACGACGTGAACCAGTATGAAAAGCACCGTCAGAGACATTGCGAAAAAATGCAGGATGCGCGCACCTTCAAATCCGCCCATCGCAGCGCCCAATTCCCGAAATTGCACCGGTTTCCAGATCACCAGTCCCGACAACACGAGCACGACGATCACGCCTATGACGCCGACGTAGGCGGCACGCTGCACCGCGTTGTAGACGCCGATTTCGTGGGAGATTTTTCCGCGCAATGCGCGCTTGAATTCGTTGAATACCGCGCGCGGCGTCAGCGGCAGGAAATTTGACTTAAAATGGCCCGCGACTATCCCGTAAGCCAAATAGGCGATTCCGTTCAGCGCCAGCACCCACATGGCCGCAAAATGCCATTGCAAAGCCCCTCCCAGCCATCCACCGAGCGTCAGGTCCGCCGGAAATTTGAAAGCGAATATCGGCGACGCGTTGTAGATGCGCCATCCGCTGAATATCATCGTCAGCATTGCCGCCACGTTGATCCAGTGGGTAATTCTCACCGCCAGCGGATGAACCAGCATTTTTCCGGCTGGCGTCTGGTTCGAGTCCATTTTCGTCGTCATATTGCTCCCTCCATCTGTATTTTCGTTCCAGGTAATTGCTGTGCGGCTGTGCCCCGGCGCAGGTTAGTCGCGTCACCGGCTGCTGCCTTACACCGCGATTGGACGCATTGTGCGCCGGCGCTCCGGCCACGACAATTGCACCGCCAGCCGCGTCGCGCTTGATCAGCATGAACGCTTTTAGATATCGTTTCACCCGGCATTTAAAGGAAACTGCATGAAATCAATTTCGGCAACCCGCAAAACCCGCACGATCGCGGCCGCTCATCTGAAAAAGTTGTTGCACGACGGCAAGGAGATCGCGGTTCTGGACGTGCGCGAGGAAGGTGTGTTCGCCAAGCGCCACCTGTTGCTTGCGGCATCGGCGCCGCTGTCGCACCTTGAAGTGCGCGTACCGCTGCTCGTGCCGCGCCGCTCGACGCGCGTCGTACTCTGCGATGGCAACGAAGGTCTTGCCCAGCGCGCTGCGGCGGTGCTTTCCCGCAATGATTATACCGATGTAATGGTGCTGGCCGGCGGCGTCGACGCGTGGGTCGCCCAAGGCTACGAGGTTTACAGCGGCATCAACGTCCCGAGCAAGGCGTTCGGGGAATTCGTCGAGCATCACGAGAACACGCCGCGCATGCCCGCGCAGGAAATCAAGGCCAGGGTCGACGCCGGCGAATCCGTGGTGATACTAGACAGCCGTCCGCTCGCGGAATACGCGAAGATGAGCATACCCGGAGGCATCGACTGCCCCGGTGCCGAACTCGCTTTTCGCGCGTACGACTTGATACCGTCTCCCGACACGCTGGTCGTGGTGAATTGCGCAGGACGCACGCGCAGCATCATCGGCGCGCAGTCGCTGATCAACGCTGGAATCGCGAACCGCGTCGTCGCGCTCAAGGACGGCACGATGGGCTGGCACCTCGCGGGATTCGAGCTTGCGCGCGAACAGGACCATTGCGCCCCGCCACCGTCACCTTCAGGACTTGCCGCGGCACGCAAAGCCGCGGCACGCGTCGCCCGGCGCTTCGGCGTGCGCTACATCGACGTCGCCAGGGTCGCGCAATTCGCACGCGAAATGGACCGCCGCACGCTATATCTGTTCGACGTGCGCTCACCCGAAGAATTCGCGGCGGGCCATTTGCACAGTACGGTAAACGCCCCGGGCGGGCAATTGGTGCAGACCACGGACGCGTTCGCGGCGACCCGCCATTCGCGCATCGTGCTCATCGACGACCACGGCGTGCGCGCGACCATGACGGCATCGTGGCTGATCCAGATGGGCTGGCAAGACGTCTACGTGGTCAACAATGCGCTGGAATCGGGACCGCTGCACAAAGGCGACGCACCGGTCGAAGTGCTTGGTCTCGCGCAGATCCGGCCGGATTTCATCACACCTCGCCAACTCGAAAGCAAAATGGCCGCCGGTGATGTTGCGGTCATCGACTTTGAAACCAGCCTGCGCTACCGCGATGCGCACATCCCCGGCGCATGGCTCGCGATACGCGCCAATCTCGCCGCCAATCTCGAAACGATACCGCCGGCCGGGCTGCTGGTATTGACGTCCACGGACGGCATCATCGCGCAGCTCGCCGCGCCGGAAGCCGGGCAATGCACAAAAACTCCCGTCAAAGTTCTGCAAGGCGGCACGGCCGCATGGCGCGCCGCAGGCCTGCCGCTGGAAAGCGGCCTGGCGCGGCTTGCCGACAAGACCGAGGACGTCTGGTACCGCCCGTATGACCGCATGGCCAATGTCGAAGAAGCAATGAAAGACTACCTCACGTGGGAGGTCAATCTGGTCAAGCAAATCGAACGCGACGACGACGTGGCGTTTCGCACGTTCCCGCACTAGCGTCAGCGCAATCGCAGCCGCTGCAGCCGCATTATTCGGCACTTAGTTGACGGTCGCGCCGGATTCCTTGACCATGCGCGCCCATTTCGCCGCCTCGACTTTAAGCATCTCGCCGAAGAGTTCCGGGGCCTCCTGCCAAGCCACTTCCTGTCCGGCGTTGAGTAAAAGTTTTTGTACGTCCGGATTTTTCAGGATGCGCAGCAATTCCGCATGCAGCTTCAGCACGATGTCGCGCGGCATGCCTTTCGGCCCGGCGACGCCGAACCACGCGGTCACGTCATAGCCTTTGACGCCGGCCTCGGCGACGGTCGGCACATCCGGCAATTCGGGCGATCGCTTCGAACTGGTGACCGCGAGCGCGCGCAGCTTGCCTGCCTTGATTTGCGGCAGCATGCCGGCGATGCCGGGGAACCCGACGGTCACCTGCCCGCTGATGAGATCTGCCGTCGCCGGCCCGCTGCCGCGATACGGAATATGGGTCATTTCGATCCCGGCCATTTTCGTAAACAATGCGCCCGTCAGATGTTGGGTGCTGCCGTTGCCAGACGACGCGTAGTCGATCTTGCCCGGCTTCGCTCTCGCCAGTGCGATCAATTCCTTGACCGTTTTGGCCGGCAACGACGGGTGCACGACGATGACGTTGGGCGCGCTCGTGACCTGCGTCACCGGCGTGAAGTCGGCGACCGATTCATACGGGAGTTTTTTGTAAAGCGCGGCACTCACGAAATGCGTATTGCTGATCGTCAACAGCGTGTAACCGTCGGGCGGCGCTTTCGCGACCTGGTCGGCGCCGATCGTGGAGCCGGCACCCGGGCGGTTATCGACGACGACTTGATGGCCTAGCGATTCGGTCAGCTTCTGCGTAAGGATGCGGCCCGGCACGTCAGCCGCGCCGCCCGGCGAAAACGGCACCACGAAACGGATCGGACGGTTCGGATAATTCTGCGCGCATGCCCCTTGCACGATCGCCGCGGCGGCGATCGCCGCCGGCACGGCACGCGTTCTGAAAATTGCATTGGTCATTAATTTCACCGCGGCAGGACGATGATCGCACGCGCGATCGGAGCGCGGATTATAGCGTGCAACCGCGCATGCGCTAAGAATTGCTGACGTCCACCACGAGTTCCGGCGCCGACTTCTCGCCGTAAGTCGCGCACAACTGGCGCAGCAGCGAAAATTTTCCGCCGCCCGTGCTTTCGCGCTCAAGCAGGGTCGCGAATTCGTCGGCCGCCAGCGGACGGCTGAAGAGGTATCCCTGCATCGCGTCGCAGCCGTTTTCGACCAGAAACGACATCTGCTTCTCGGTCTCTACACCTTCGGCGATCACCTTCATGTCGAGGCTGTGACCGATCGAAATGACGGCTTTGACGATCGCCGACGCGTTGGCGTCCTGGTCCAGCTCGCGCACGAACGATTGATCGATCTTGAGGCTCGACACGGGAAACCGCTTGAGATAACTCAGGCTCGAATAGCCGGTCCCGAAATCGTCGATGCTCAGCTGGATGCCCAGCGCCTGCAACTGCGCGAGTATCGCGATCACGCTTTCCGGGTCGTCCATGACCATGCTTTCGGTGAGCTCCAGTTCAAGACAGTGCGCGGGCAGCTTGGCCGCGCTCAACGCCTGCTCAACCGCGCGCACGAGGTCGTAACGCGTCAATTGCCGGGCCGACAGGTTGATCGCGATCCGCATGGGAGGAAATCCGCGGTCCTGCAGCGATTTGTTGAAAACACACGCCTCGCGCATCACCCACTCGCCGATACGCACGATCAATCCGGTCTCCTCCGCAAGCTGGATAAAATTCTCCGGCAGGGACAATCCGCCCTGGGCGTCCTTCACGCGCAGCAGCGCCTCCATGCCCGCGATCCGCCCCGTCACGAGGTCGACCTTCGGCTGGTACAGCAGCACAAACTGCTCGTGCTCGACGGCATCGCGCAGCGACGACTGCATTTCCAGCCGCTCGGCGATTGCGGTATTCATTTCCGGAGAATAAAACTGGAAATTGTTGCGCCCGTATTCCTTGGCTTTGTACATCGCGGTGTCGGCGTTGCGCAGCAGAGTCTGCACGTCGCGGCCGTCGCGCGGGAATACGCTGACCCCGACGCTGCACGACACGGAAAGCTCGCGTCCCTCTATTCGCGAAGGCCGCGCGATCGCATGCAGCACGCGCTGCACGACCTGCGAGACCGCTTCGCCGCGTTCGGCGCCCGACAGCAGCAGCACGAATTCGTCGCCCCCCAGGCGCACGACAGTATCGGTCTCGCGCACGCAGGCCAGCATGCGGTGTGACATGGTCTGCAGCAGTTGATCGCCTCGATTGTGGCCGAAGGTGTCGTTGATCAGCTTGAAATGATCGAGATCGACCAGCGCGACCGCGACGATGCTTTTGCTGCGCTGCGCATTCAGCATCATCTGGCGCAGCCGGTCGTTCATCAGCAGCCGGTTGGGCAGATTGGTAACCGGATCGTGATTGGCGAGATGCTCGAGTTTCTCCTGGTTGAGCTTGCTTTGCGTAACATCCTCGACCGTGCCTTCGAAGAACAGCAGATTGCCGGACTCGTCGAGCACCGCGCGGGCATTTTCGGAAATCCAGATGCGGTCGCCGCCCTTGCGCCGGATCTCGGAAATGAAATTGGTCACCGCGCCGGCGTCCCGCATCAGGCGCATGAATTCGGTCCGGCGCGCCGGGTCCGCATAAATCTGATGCTGGATGTCGCCGATGCTGGAAATGAGCTCGTCCGGCGTCGCGAACCCGTAAATGCGGGCAAGCGCCGGATTGACGTTCAGATAGCGGCCGTCGGGCGAGGTCTGAAAAATCCCCTCCGTCGCGTTTTCGAATATGCTGCGGAAGCTGCGCTCGGCCTGCTGCAGTGCCTGCGTCGCGACCTTGCGTTCGGTCACGTTTTCGATGAATCCTTCGATTGTTACGACCGCGCCACGCCTGCCGTAAATGCCGACGCCGCGCTCCCACACCCATTTGATATCGCCGTTGCGGCACTGGATCCGGTATTCGACGAAAAAGCGGCGCTTTTCGGCGAGCGCCGCGACGATTTCTTCGCGCACGCGCGCGCGGTCTTCGGGATGCTCGACCTGCTCGAAAGATATGAGCTTGTTGTGCAGGAGTTCCGCGGGTCGATAACCGGTCAGGTCGAGACATCCGTCGCTGACGAATTCCATGGTCCATTCGGCATCGTTGCGGCAGCGATAAACCATGCCGTCGAGGTTGCTCATCAACGTCGCGAGCATCCGCTCTTTTTCGCGCAAGGCTCGACGCGAGACCTCGATCTCGTGCTCGCGCTTTTCCAGCGCGACAACCATCGATGCCGCCGATTTAGATTTGGCCTGCTTTTTCACTGAGCCTGTCGAGCCATACTCTGGCTTGCACGTTACGTTGGCCGCCGCTCATCGGAGCCATATCCAACAGCCTATAGCAAAAACTATTCCCGCAATAGCGTGACAATTTCACAAATCGCCGGTCGCGGCGCGAGCCCGCGATAACCGCCGCTTCCCCTGCGGGCGAAGCGGCGAACCGCGCCGCCTGCCATGGACAGCCGGCCGCTGACCATCAGGCCGCGGCACGGGGCGATTTGTCCGACCTTTGGGCTTTTTCGAACACCAGTTTGCCCTTTACCGCATCGACGGTAATCACGTCTTTGGCCGCAAACTCCCCTTCGAGAATATGTTTCGCGAGCGGATTCTCGATTTCGGACTGGATCGCCCGCCGCAGCGGCCGTGCGCCGTAAACCGGATCGAAACCGCTGGCGGCGATTTGCTGCAGGGCCGCATCGCTGACCTCGAGCTTGATCTCCATTTTCGCCAGCCGCTTCTCGAGCAACCCGAGCTGAAGTTTCGCGATCGACTTGATATTTTTTTCGTCTAGTGCATGGAACACGACGATCTCGTCTATGCGGTTGACGAATTCCGGACGGAACTGCGCCTTGACTTCCCCCATGACGGCGAGCTTGATCACCTGATAATCGTCACCCGACATCTGCTGGATCATCTGCGATCCGAGATTCGACGTCATCACGATGACCGTGTTCTTGAAGTCCACGGTGCGGCCCTGCCCGTCGGTCATGCGGCCGTCGTCCAGCACCTGCAGCAGGACATTGAACACATCGGGGTGCGCCTTCTCCACTTCATCGAGCAGGATCACCGCGTACGGCTTGCGGCGCACGGCTTCAGTCAGGTATCCGCCTTCCTCGTAACCGACGTACCCCGGCGGCGCGCCGATCAGGCGCGCCACCGAATGCTTTTCCATGAACTCGCTCATGTCGATGCGGATCATGTGATCTTCGGAATCGAACAGGAAAGCAGCGAGCGCTTTGCACAACTCCGTTTTGCCAACGCCGGTGGGACCCAGGAACAGGAATGAACCATACGGCTTGTTCGGGTCTGCAAGGCCCGCGCGCGAACGCCGGATCGCGTCCGACACCAGACGCACCGCTTCGTCCTGACCGACCACGCGCTGGTGCAGGCGATCTTCCATCAGCAACAACTTCTCGCGCTCGCCTTGCATCATTTTCGACACCGGGATGCCGGTCATGCGCGACACGACTTCGGCGATCTCTTCGGCGCCTACTTGCGTGCGCAAGAGACGCGGCTTCTGCCCCTTCGCCGGCGCTTTGTCCGCCTGCTTCAGTTGCGCTTCGAGCTGGGGAATCCGGCCGTACTGGATCTCCGACACTTTCTGCCAGTCGCCTTTGCGCTTCGCAGCCTCCATGTCGAGCTTGATTTTCTCGAGTTCCTCCTTGATGTGCTGCGAACCCTGCACCTGGGATTTCTCGCTCTTCCAGACGTCCTCGAGATCCGAGTACTCGCGCTCGAGTCGCTTGATCTCGTCTTCGAGCGCCTGCAGCCGCTTGCGCGACGCTTCGTCCTTTTCCTTTTTTACCGCCTCGCGCTCAATCTTCAGCTGGATCAGCCGCCGCTCGAGCTTGTCCATCACCTCCGGCTTGGAATCGATTTCCATCTTGATGCGCGATGCCGCCTCGTCGATCAGGTCGATTGCCTTGTCGGGCAGGAAACGGTCCGTCACGTAGCGGTGCGACAACTCGGCCGCCGCG
>CAZEAX010000192.1:0-8995 GCA_964510405.1 uncultured Streptomyces sp.
ACAATTTGATAGCGGAAGGTCCGGCAATGTCCGCGCATTTCGCCGGATCGGTGACCACCATGCTGTGCACGCCTTCGATACCGAGCGCGGCGAATAATTCGAGCGCGTCGAGTTCGTTCATGCCGGCGCTTTTTTTTGCGGCAAGCGCCTTAGCCGCCGCGGATATCTCGGTTTGTTCAGCATTGACCTCCGCTGCCGGCGCACGCCAGTTCAGATAAGTGTTCACTGCATCGGCACACGATTCGGGTGTGCGGAAACTCGCGACGTCATGCTCCTGCAACAGCAGCAATCCATTGTCGGCGAGTGGCGCAAGATAGACCGCCAGTGGCTTGCTTTTGGGTTCCGCTTTCAATACGCGGTCGGCAATCACGTTGGGATTCGTCATCGAACTCGAGCCGATCACCGACACCACCGCGTCGCAATGATCGGAAGCGAGCAATGCCGACAGTATAGCGGTGTAGGCGCCGCGATCGCTGCCGCCCATCGGGATATCGGTAATCACGGCATCGTTGACTGTAATGCCCTGCCCGGCGAGCTTGGCGATCACCGCACGCGACGGCGGTACCACGTCTGCCCCCAGCACGCCCAGCCGGTCCGCCACCATCGCCGCCGCACCGCCGGTTCCGGTAACCACCGCGACGCGCCTGCCCTTAGGCGGGCATTGTCCGAGCACGAGTTGCGGCAGTTCGAACAAGGTTTCCAGCATGTCGACGCGCATGATGCCGTTGGCGCGGAAAAATGCTTTCGCAGTATCGTCGGTACCGACCATCGCGCCGGTATGCGACGCCGCGGCGCGGCGCCCGACGTCCGAACGTCCCAGCTTGTAAGCAATCACGGGTTTGCCCGCGGCAAATGCGCGGCGCGCGGCGTGCGCGAGGTTGGCGGCATCGCGGAAGGTTTCGAGAAAAAGCAGAATCGCGCCCGTGTCCGGGTCGTCGACGAGCTGGTTGGCGATTTCGCCGACGCCCAGGTCGCACTCGTTTCCAACCGAGACCAGCTTGGAAAATCCCAGCCCGCGCGCCTGGCCGCGCGTAATCAACGTGCCCAGCATGCTGCCGCTTTGCGAGATCACGCTCAACGGCCCCGCCTGCAACGTGACTTGATCCAGGACCGCATTGACCGTCAGCGGCGTTTTACCGGGCACGTTGACGAGGCCCATGCAGTTGGGACCGATCAGACGCAATCCCGCCGCGCGCGCCCTGGCGACCATGTCGCGCTGCATTTTCTCGCCGGCCGGACCGGTCTCCGCAAAACCCGCACTGAATATCGTCGCGACGGGAATCTTCAAGTCGCAGCATTGATCGATCACTGCCGGCACTGCTGCGGCGGGAACCATGATGAAAGCATGATCGATCGGCCCCGGCGCCGCGCGCAAATCGGGATATGCGCGTTCACCGAATATTTCCTGCCGGCCGGGATTGATCGGCAGCACACGGCCCGTATAGCCATGTGCGCGCAAAAAGCGCTGCGGCCTGGCGTTGTTCTTCGCAATATCGGCCGATGCGCCGACGAGCGCGACGCACTTCGGCGCGAACAGCGCGTTGAAAAAATCTTTATTGCTCATTGTGTCCTGTTCGGTTGCGGTTAATCGATGCGTATATTCGCGGCCTGCACGACTTTCGCCCACTTGGCTATTTCCGACTTGATGAAAGCGGCGAATTCTTCGGGCGTGGTCGGCGCCGGATCTGCGCCATCCTGCGCCAGGCGCTCCAGCACGCCCGGCGACTTCAATATGCGCACGAGCTCGGTGTTGAGACGCTCGACGATCGTGCGCGGGGTACCGGCGGGAACCAGAATGCCGTTCCACGAACTCGCGTCGTACGCGGGCAGGCCGGCTTGTGCGAATGTCATCACTTCGGCCAGTGCATTCGAGCGCTGCGCGCCGGTGATCGCGATCGCGCGCACCCGGCCCGATCTCACGTGCGGCGCCGCGGCGAGGATGGTGCCGAACATCACCTGCACCTGTCCGGCAATCAATTCGTTCAGCGCGGGCGGCGCGCCTTTGTACGGGATGTGCACGAGATTGACGCCGGTCACCAGCTTGAACAACTCGCCGGCCATATGGCCCGATCCGCCGGGCCCTGAAGATGCATAGTTAATTTCGCCGGGACGCGCTTTGGCGAGTGCAATGAATTCGCGCAGCGACTTCGCGGGCAGCGACGGATGCGTCATCAGCAGAATCGGCTGGCGCGTCGCCAGCGTCACCGGCTGAAAGTCTTTGACCGGATCGAACGCCAGGTTCTTGTGAACCGACGGCGCGACCCCGAAGATGGTGATGCCGCCGAGAAACAGTGTGTAGCCATCCGCTGGCGCTTTCGCCGCCAGCGTTGCGCCGATAATGCCGCCGCCGCCCGGGCGATTGTCGATCACCACATTGTGTCCTAGCGCTTCCGCGAGACCCTGACCCATCGCACGTGCGACGATGTCGGTCGGTCCGCCCGCCGGAAACGGCAGGATCATCTTGAGCGCCTTGCCGGGGTACGGCTGCCCCCACGCCGGCGTTAGCAAGGCTGTTGCCGCGATGCCCAATGCAATCCCGCTGGACTTGATCATTCTCCTCACTGCTATTCCGTTCAATTGCTGCTCTGGTTTAACTCGCCGCGCGCGGCGGCCGCTGCGAGAACCGTCGCTCGAAAATAATTTCCGCCAGGCGGTTCTTGAGCATTTCGAGCGAGCCGCCGGCGATCATCCACCCGCGCGAGCGCCGGAAACAATATTCGACCAGAGTCTCCCGTGTATAGCCCAGGCCACCCATGCATTGCATCGCTTCGTTGCAGATTTCGAAGCCGGCTTTGTTGCAGAAAAGCTTGGCTATCGTCGTCTCGTCCGCCGCCGGAAAACCGCGGTCGGCATTGGTCGCCGCGCGATACAACAGCAATTGCGCGGCATCGAGCTGAATTTTCATTTCGGCAAACTTCCACTGCAAGCCCTGGAACTCGCACAGCGGCCGGCCGAATTGCTTGCGCGTCATTACATACTCCCGCGCGAGGTTGTAGCAATAACGCCCATAGGCAAGCGAACGCGAAGCGTTGCCGATGCGCTCGGCATTGAAGCCGCTGATCTGCCTCTTGAAGCCGCCCGCCGGCAGCAGCACGTCTTCCGGCGGCACGTAGACGTTGTCGAAATACAGCGGCGCCCATTCGTTGTCCGACATGAATTTCGACGGTTTCGCGACGGTGAACCCCTTGGCGCCGCGCCGTATCATGACCGAGCCGATTCCGCCCACGCCCGGCCCGTAGCGCACGTACACGAGATACTGATCCGCATGCGGGTTGGGAAATACCTTGGTACCCGAAATCCGGAAGCCCTTGCCGTCTGCTGTGGCCGTCGTCGTCAGATCGGTCGTCGCCGAACCCGCATCGGGTTCCGTCATGGCGACCGCGATGACTTCCTCGCCCTTCAACAAGGGTCTGAGAAAGCGGTTTTTTTGATCTGCATTAGCAAACTGCGCGAGCACGCGGATCGCACCGAAGTTGCCTTCCTGGATCACGTCCGCGCTGCGCGGGCAATAGACCGCGACCTGTTCGATCGCGAGCACCGCGTCCATCAACGTGCCGCCTGCCCCGCCATCCTCCTCGGGCAGCAGAATGCCAAGCAATCCCGCAGCCGCCATCTTTTTTGCGACCTCGTGCGGAAATTCCGCCGAGTGCGCGCGCCCGAGCGCGCCGCCGGCGAGTTCTTTGCGCGCGAACGCGGCAACTGAATCGCGAAACATCGTTTGCTGCTCGGAAAGCGCGAAATCCATGCGTGATCCCTAGTATTTTGAGGCGGGCGTGTAACTGCGTACAATGTGAGACTTTAGCCGATATCGGAAAAAAATTCATGAGCACAGCGGCGCCGCGCGCAACTTCACGCGAAGTGATTTTCAATTGCGCGCTGCTGTGGTTGCTCGCACCGTTCGCTCACGCAGCGTATCCGGAGAAACCGATCCGCGTCATCGTGCCGTTCGCTCCCGGTGGCAATATCGACATCACTGCGCGCACGATCGCGCCGGGCCTCACCGAATTCCTCGGCCAGCCGGTCGTCGTCGACAATCGCGGCGGCGCAGGCGGCAAGGCGGGCACCGAGATCGCGGCAAAGGCGGCGCCCGATGGCTACACGCTGTTGCTCGGCTCGAGCGGCGCGCTCACCATGTCGCCCGCTTTCTACAAGGTCGGCTACGACCCGCTGAAGGACTTCACGCCGACTTCGCTCGTCTCGATCGTGCCTCTCGTGCTGGACGTGCATCCGTCCATGCCGGTACACAGCGTTAAAGAACTCATTGCATTCGCCCGCAAGCGCAACGGCACTCTGACCATGGCCTCGGCGGGCCCCGGCAGCACGACGCATCTGAGCGGCGAATTGTTTCAGCTCAACACCGGCGTCAAGTTCGTGCACATCCCGTACAAAGGTAGCGGCCAGGCGCTGATCGACGTCATCGGCGGCCAGGTCGATCTGATCTTCGATCAATTGAGCAGTTCGACGCCGTTGATCAAGACCGGCAAACTAAGGGCGCTCGCGATTGCGACCTCGCGGCGCTCGCCGTCGATACCGGCGGTGCCCACGATGGCCGAAGCGGGCGTCACCGGGTTCGAAGCGTCGACGTACACCGGCGTGGTGCTGCAGGCGGCGGTGCCGAAAGAGATCGTGCAGAAAGTGTACGACGCGTTGCTCAAAACGCTCGCCATGCCGGCGACCCGCGACAGTTTCGAGCGGCTCGGCGCAGAAGTCATTTCGAGCACGCCGGACGAATTCTCGCGCCGCCTCGCGCGCGATCTCGCGCAATGGACGCGCGTACGCGAAAAAACAAACATCCAACTGGAATAATCCGATTGAAAAAATTTCTTTGCGCCGCCTGCTGCCTGCTGCCGGTTCTGTCGGCACACGCGGCGGATAAAACCTTCCCCACCAAACCGATTCGCATCATTGTGCCGTTCGCCGCGGGCGGTCCGACCGACATCGTCGCGCGGACGGTCAGCCAGCAGCTCACAATCGCTTTCGGCCAGCCGGCTGTCGTCGACAACCGGCCGGGCGCAGGCGGTGTGGTCGGCGCGGATCTCGCGGCAAAAAGCGCGCCTGACGGTTACACGCTGCTTCTGTGCAGTACCGGCGCGATGGCCATCAATCCAAGCCTCATGCCGGGCATGCCGTACGACCCCGTGCGCGACCTGGCGCCGATCACGCTCGTGGTGACGATTCCGTACCTGTTGCTGGTAAACCCGTCGTTTCCGGCGCAGTCGGTCAAAGAACTGCTCGCGCTCGCCCGCGCGAAGCCCGGCCAACTCAATTACGGTTCGGCGGGCAACGGTACGACCTCGCATCTCGCGATGGAATTGTTCCGGTCAATGGCCGGCATCAGCGTGGTCCACATTCCGTACAAAGGCAGTTCCCTGGCGGCCACCGATCTGGTGGGCGGGCAACTGCAATTGCTGTTCGACGCGCCGCCGTCCTCCCTGCCGTTCGTGCGCAGCGGCAAACTGCGTGCGATCGGAATCTCGACGCTGAAACGCACACCGCTGCTGCCCGACATGCCGACAATCAACGAAGCCGGCGTGCCCGGCTACGAAGTGCTGACGTGGTCGGGAATATGCTCGCCATCAGGCACGCCGCGCCCGGTCATCGAACGCCTCAATGAAACCATCGTGCACGGCGTGACCGGCCGCGAAACGCGCGACCGGTTTGCCGCGATTGGCGCCGACGTCGTGGCGAACTCTCCCGACGAATACCGCAAATTTATCGTCGCCGAGCTCGCGAAATGGTCACGCGTGATTCGCGAAGCCGGCGTGGTCGCGCATTGACGGGCGTTTCAGTCGGGTCTGGCGCCCGATTCCTTGACAGCGCGCGCGAACTTGACGATTTCCGTTTTGATGTAAGCGGCGAATTCGGCCGGCTGCATTTTCATCGGCTCCATGCCACCCGCTTCCAGTTTCTCGCGGACATCTGCACGCTCCATTGCGCGCGTAGCCTCGACATTTATTTTATTCACGACCTGCGCCGGCATGCGCGCGGGGCCGAGAATACCGTACCACAAGACCGATTCGAAGCCGGGCAGCGCGGCTTCCGCGATGGTCGGCACTTCGGGCACGGTATGCCAGCGCTTCGCAGACGTAACTGCAATCGCGCGCAGCCGTCCGCTTTTGACGTGCGGCAGCGCGACGGAAATGCCCGGCACCGCCATCTGCACCTGCCCGCCGAGCAAATCGATGAGCGCGGGTCCCATGCCCTTGTACGGGATATGCGTGAGTTCGATGCCGCTCTGCCGTTTGAAAAGCTCGAGCGTCAAATGTCCCGGCGAACCAGTACCCGACGACGCATAGGTCAACGGCTTCACCTTGGCGAGCGCAATCAGTTCCTGCATCGTTTTCACCGGCACCGACGGGTGCACGACCAGCAAACCGGGACCGGATGAGAGCGGCGCGATTGCAGTGAAATCGTTGCGACTGTCGTAAGGCAGTTTCAGAAACAGCGAGGCGTTGATCGTGAACGCGCTCGAGATGCAGATCAGCGTATAGCCGTCCGGCGCCGCACGCGCGACAAGCTCGGTGCCGATGATACCGCTGCCGCCGCCGCGATTGTCGATGACCATTTGATGGATCCAGGCCGCTGAAATCTGCGCCGCCGCAAGACGTGCGATGCCATCCGCGGGCCCGCCCGCGGAAAACGGCACGATCAAACGGATCGGGCGTTCCGGATAGTCCTGCGCGGAGACCGGCGACCACGCGCCGGCGCCCAACAGCGCAACGAGCAGGATCGGCGCGCGCATTCTCAATCGACTGGTTGATGTGAAATTCACCTCCCGGCGCTCACCTGCCCTTAAAGACGCCCGGCCGCTTGCCTTTGTAGGCGGCGATCGCCTCGCGGTAATCCTCGGTGGTCTGCACGATGGTCATCTGCGACGCAATCAGTTCGAGGCTGGTGCGCAGGTCGCATGTCAGCGATTGGTAGACCGTGCGCTTGATCATGCTGACCGCGACCGGCGGCATTGCGGCGATCTTTTTTGCGTACGCGTAAGCCGACTCGAGAAAATTGTCGTCGTCGTAAACCTGGTTGACGAGTCCGATCCGCAGCGCTTCTTCCGCGCCGACGAATTCGCCGGTCATCAGCATTTCAAGTGCGCGCGCGACGCCCACGATGCGCGGCAGAAAATAGCATCCGCCGTTGCCCGGGATCAGGCCGACGCGCACGTAAGCCTCCGCAAAACGCGCCGAACGTGCCGCAAGACGGATATCGCACATCAGCGCCATGTCCATGCCGGCGCCAACCGCCGCGCCATTGACCGCCGCGATGATCGGCTTGTCGATTTGCGGGATCGTCAACGCGACCGAGTGAGTGGTCTTGCCGAAACGCTGCTTGCGCTCCAATACGGTCGGCTGGCCCGCTGCCGGGTCGTGTGTGCGCCGTCCGAGGTCGCCGCCGGAACAGAACGCATTGCCGGCCCCGGTCACCACTATCACGCGCACACTCTCGTCCTCCTGTGCGTCGAGCAGGCTTTGCCGCCATTGCTTCAGCATGCCGTCCGTAAACGCGTTTTTCTTTTCCGGACGGTTCAACAAGAGTGTAGCGATGCCGTCCTTGACACCGTATTCGAGGTCGCTCATTCAATCTCCGTTTTCAATTTGGGCGATTAAACCGCCGGCTTGGTTGTGGCAAATGACTCGCGTGCCGCCAGGCGCACCGCGAGTTGTCCGAGCTTTGGAAAATCGCGCCGCCAATCGGTGTCGGGCAAAACCTGGTCCAGATAAGCAAGCGCGAAACCCGCCGCGACATCCGCAAGCGAGAATTTTCCGCCGTAACAGAATTGGGCATCGCCAAGATCGCGCTCCATCGCGGCGAGACCACGCTGGATTTTCTGCCGCTGCTTCGTGTACCATGCGGCAGGCTTGCGCTGCGGTTCGGCCTCGCGCAAATCGTGCGAGACCGCGACTGTTGCATCGGCAATGCCGTCGCCGAGTGCTTCCCACCGCTTGACCTGGATCCGGTCTTCGAACGCAACCGGAATCAACCGCGGTTCCGCGACGAGTCCCTCAAGATACTCAACGATCACGACAGAATCGTAGATCGTGCTGCCGTCGTCGCGCACCAGCACCGGGATCTTTCCCAGCGGATTAAACTCGGCGACCCGCGAACCGGGATTGGACGGCCGGTCGACGACGTATTCGTAGTCGATGTGCTTTTCGGCGAGCACGACGCGCACCTTGCGCACGTACGGACTGCCCGGTGAGCCCAGCAATTTCATGGATTCCTCGCTGTAACGATTGCGAACCGCTTATTTTCTCATGTGACAGGCAATCTATCCGCCCCGAACCGGTTGGCAAAAAAAATCGCCGGCAGCGTAGAGACTGCCGGCGATTTCGCGTTTGGTTGCGGGGACGTGCAACCTGAATTACAGGCAGTGAAACGCTACAGAATTCGGTAGTTATTTCAACGACTTAAACTACCCCTTATTTGACGGCCAGTTCCTGTCACTGCGTCAACTTGGCCCTGCAGTGGGCGTATTGCTGCCGTTGTTGCCGCCCCAAAGCGCCTGGGTAATATACCGCTGCAGTTACCGGACGTAATCCGGCAAACGAGCGGTAAACCAAGACCGGTTTGAGTAAACGGTCTGTCCGTGTTGAAGTTCGCTTCCTACTGAATTCCAGCTAATTCAGCCGCCGCGGCGAGTCATGCGAGGCGTGTAAAGCTGGCTGCGCGTTACGTCAGAGGTGCGGACTCGCCCGAGGCGGAGTCACCGACGACGCGTTGCAGTCCATCGAAGTCCGTGATCTCGATCACTTTGGATTGCACCGTGATCAGGCCGCGTTTCTGGAATCGCGACAACGTCCGGCTGACGGTTTCGATTTTGAGTCCCAGGTAACTGCTGATGTCCTCGCGCGTCATGCGCAGGTTGAAGAGCGTGGCTGAATAGCCGCGCCCGGCGTAGCACCTCGAGAGATGAAGCAGGAACTTCGCCAACCGCTGTTCTGCGCACATGCTGCCCAGCGACAGCAAATGGCCGTGCGCGCGCGTGATCTCGCGT
>CAZEAX010000193.1:0-8974 GCA_964510405.1 uncultured Streptomyces sp.
CCCGCAATTCATTTCTTCCGGGCATGGTTCCGTTTTTGTCCAGAGCATCGTGCTCGGCCTGACGCAAATCGCCATAAGTTTTTCGGTCAATCTGCTCATTGCGCTCTCGGCCGCCGGCATTGCATCGTGGTTTTCGCGTAACCCGGCATGGCTCGCGGTTCAGCGCTACTTCATGGGTTTCGTCCTGGCGTCTCTGGCGGTTCGCCTCGCGCTCGAGCAACGGCGGAATGCATAGACCGCAGTGAACAGTATCCCTTTGAGGGCTGCACGGAGCGAGGCCGCGCCGGGAAATCCGCGCGGCCTTATTCTTTATATCGGCGCAGGATAATCCCCACGACAACGATTTCTTCGCGCTCATGCTGATCAACGGCAAGTGTCATTGCGGCAATATTTCTTTCACGCTGGACTGGAAATCGGATCCCGTGGAAATTCCGGCGCGCGCGTGCGACTGCTCCTTTTGCGTCAAGCACGGCGGCGTGTGGACTTCCGCTCCGCGCGGCGCACTCAAAATAACGGTTAGAGATTCTTCGCTCATATCCCGTTACGCGTTCGGCACCAGGACGGCGGAGTTTCACGTCTGCGCGCGCTGCGGCATCGTGCCGGTCGCTACGAGCCGCATCGACGGCCGTCTTTACGCCGTGGTGAGCGTCAACGCGTTCGAAGGCGTCGATGAATCTCTTCTGCGCCGTGCGCCGGCAAGCTTCGACGGTGAAGGCGCGGACTCCCGCCTCGAGCGTCGCAAGCGCAGCTGGATCGGCGATGTCGAGTTCATGACTCCCGGGAGATGAATAAATGACGTCATCCAATATGATCGTGGGTCTCGGCGTTGTCCTGGCGCTCGGCATGATAGGGTGGGGACTGTCGGGTGCGTTCACCGGGCGCGTCCTCACAAAGAGCTACGGCACCGTCGAAGGCGAGCGGCGTTATTACCGCTTCGTGCGCCGGGATGAAGAACCGGTCTGGTTCTGGACGCTGTGCGGGGTATATACGAGCATCGGGATCGGCATGCTGCTCGTTCTTTACGTATTCATGCAACGGCTGTGATGACGTCTTAGCATCGTCCGGCGCGTACAAATGGAGGTGCCTCGTGGATGATCCGCAGAAATTCTGGTTTCCGGCGAAGCGCTACGGCTGGGGTTGGGGTCTGCCCACGGCGTGGCAGGGTCGCGTGGTTTTTGGAATCTTTTTTGTCCTCGTAGGTGCGGGAGCCGTGGTGCTGTTGCCGGGCCGCAGTCCGGTGGCTTTTGTCGTTTACTGCATTTTGCTCAACCTCCTGTTGGTTGCCGTATGCTGGTTCAAGGGCGAGCGGCCTCGTTGGCGTTGGGGCGACAAGGACAACGACAGGTGACAATGGTGAGCCATGACTGAACTCAAACTGAGACCCGGGACCGTGAAATCCAATCTGACTGCGGCCGCGTCACGCGCCTTCAAGATGAATGCGGGCGCGGTCGGAGCGCTGGCGGTTGGCGCATTCGCCGTGGGCGCTCTCGCAGTCGGCGCGCTTGCGATCGGCCGGCTCGTGATCGGGCGGGCCAGGATTCAACGGCTCGAGATCGACGAACTGCTGGTGCGTAGGCTGCGTATCACTGAAAGTATTGAAACCGCCGATGCTGGAAAAACCGCTCGGAAAGACGCGCCGTGATCGCGAAGCGCGTTTTTGCGCTATTGATTGTGGTGGCGGTTCCCGCGCTTGCGGAGACGACCCAGCAGACCCAGCAGGCGCCCGTGAATCCTGCAATCGACATGGCGGGATTCCTGCATGTTTCTCAACGCGCCGCGGCGCATCGTGAAACCCGCCGCGTTTCAGAGGAGGAATTCGCCCGCATGAGCCGAGAGCCGGGGACCATCGTGCTCGACGCGCGGAGCAAGGAAAAATACGATGAGCTTCACATCAAGCGCGCTATCAATTTGAGCTTCCCCGATATCGCGATCGAGAGCCTGAAGAAAACCATCCCGGACAAGAAGACGCGCATCCTGATTTACTGCAACAACAACTTCAAGAATGCCGAAGGCCCGTTTCCGTCGAAACTGCCCAGCGCCTCGCTTAATATTTCCACGTATATCGCGCTATATAACTACGGCTATCGGAACGTGTATGAGTTGAGGGATACTTTGGAACTGAGCGCATCCGGACTCGAATTTGAACCGTCGTCTAGAAAATAAAAAGCTAAGGGAGGGGATATGAAAGCGTCGATCCGGGTTTTCCGGTTTTGCGTGCCGGTCGTTCTTGCACTGTGGGGATCCATTGCGTCTGCCGCCGCACCCTGCACCGCGGACAAGGAAGAATGCATGCGGTCCGTCGCGCTGGCGGGCTCGTCGCGCGGCCTTGTCTACAGCACGTATTCGCTGGACGAGCGCAATGACACCATCACCCGCGCGCTTATCGTGGTGCATGGCGCGGGACGCAACGCGGACAACTATTTTCGGTCGGGGGTGGCGGCGGCGTTTCTGGCGAACGCGCTCGACAATACGATCGTCATCGCGCCGCGCTTCGCATCCAGCGGCGCCACGTGTAAGGACAGTCTCGCGCCCGGCGAAGTGAGCTGGACCTGCAGCGGCAATGTCTGGCGCATCGGCGGGTCTGCGACCGGCAACGACGCGCTGACTTCGTTCGATTTCGCCGACGAGATCCTGCGCAAGGTCGCGCGCAAGAATATTTTTCCGAACCTCAAGCAGATCGTTTTCGCAGGGCATTCCGCGGGCGGGCAGTTCGTGTCGCGCTATGTGATGGCGAATCAGGTGCACGACCAGCTCGGCGTCCCCGTCACCTACGTGATCGCGAACCCGTCGTCGTACGCATACTTCGACGGCAATCGGCCAGTCGCGGCGGGCGGAGTGGTCCCGTTCGCCGACGCTGCGAACTGCACGAACTACGACCGCTGGCCGTACGGGATGCAACACCGCACCGGCTATGTCGCGCGCCTCAGCGAAGACCAATTGAAGAAGCAACTCCTCGCGCGGCCTGCCACGTATATGGTCGGCGAACTCGATACGCTGCCGATCGCGGGCTTCGATTCGTCGTGCCCCGCGATGGCGCAGGGCCAGCACCGTCTCGCGCGCGGCAAGGCGTATACGGATTACATCAAGGCAAACTACGGCGCGAATCCCGCGTTCATGATCATTCCGCTGTGCGGCCACAACGCGCGCTGCATGTTCACCGCGGACAACGCGTTGCCGGTGCTGTTTCCAAAGCAGTGACCAGACCGCGCATTGTGAGAGCTTCCGGATATTTTCTTGCAGCGTTAATGGGTTCGCTTCTCCGCGGATGCACGAGCGAGCAGCTCTCGCGTAACATCTACGAAGGTGCGAAGAACCGCAACGAAGCGCTTCATTCCACGCCGCCCGACTATACCGCTCCGCGCGCGCCGGGTTACGACGACTACGAACGTGAGCGCCGCGGGTTGTGATGCGATCCGGCGGTTAAGTGACAGGAGAGCGATGCCATGACTATGCACGAGATCAAAGAATTTCTTCTGTGGTGCGTCGGCATCAACTACGCGGTGCTGCTGATCTGGTTCGGCGCATTCTTCTGTGCCCACGACTGGATGTATCGACTGCATACGCGCTGGTTCAAGCTTCCGGTCGAAACCTTCGACGCGATTCACTACGGTTCCATGGCCGTCTACAAAATCGGCGTGCTGCTGTTCAACCTGGTGCCGTTGGCCGCGCTTTATCTGTCGGCGTAGCGATGCTTGCCGTGCGACTGACGATAGCCTGTCTTGCGGTTCTCGCGTTTAACTGTGCGACGCCGTGCTTTGCTGAAGTCAATCTCGCATTTCCGAACCAGCCGGAACACGCAGTCAAATTGCCGGGCCCCGGCGCGTTCACGGGCGCGAAGCTCTACGCTCCCGAAGGCGCGGGGCCATTCCCCGCGATAGTGATTTCGCACACCTGCGGGCCGCTGCGCCAGCATGTCTTTGAGTGGGCGCAGCGCTTCCTCGGCGCGGGTTACGTCGTGCTGGTCGTCGATCACCTCGGGCCGCGCGGTTTGAAGAACAACTGCCCGCCGAACAATCCGGTGAGCGTGACCGAGTACGCGCAGGACGACGTGGCGGCCATGAAGCACTTGCGCGCGCTGCCTTTCGTCGACGGCAGGCGCATCGTGCAGGTCGGCCTTTCGTACGGCGCGATGGCGGGGCTGCGTCTCGCGAGCGAAAAATTCCGCGCGCGCTACGCGGGCAACGAGCGCTTCGCGGCCGTCGTCAGCCTCTACCCGTGGTGCAACGAACAGGGCGGGCAGGGCTACCAGGACCATCAATGGAATTTCTACGACGACACCACGACGCCGCTGCTCGTGCTGCTCGGTGCCGACGACCAGGATGCCGATCCACGCTCGTGCATAGAGCAGGGGACGAAGAATGCGGCTAAAGGCATGCCGGTCGAGTACAAGGTTTTTCCGGCGACGACGCACGCGTTCGATCATTCCCTGATGGGCGACAAGCCGGTCGTGACCCAGTACGGGCGTCGCACCGTTACCCAACGCTATAACAAGCAGGCGGTCGATGAGTCGTGGGTACTGATCGTCGATTTCCTCAAGCGGCGGGTCGACGGCGCCGCCCCGCGCTGATTGCCGCGCGCTTTGAGCTAGATCAATAATCGTTCCGTCACAAACCGGAATCCGGCGGTCCGGGTCTCCACGCGCCGGTTGGCGCCGCGCAAATGAAATGTTATTTGCGCTAGATCAAAGGTCGCGCCGCCGCGAAGGATAGATTGAGCCGATCAAGTTGGACGGCATTCGTCGCTTCACCAGACTTGAATTTCGGGGATTGTCCCCGCGGCTATCCGTCCGACACCTTGCTCTACGGTGTGGAGGAGTGCGCATGGCTAATTTCGAGATCGTTGCCCGCGAGGATTTCTCGGACGTTACTTATCTGCTGGAAGTCCGCCATCCGTTGATGGCGAAGGCCGCTCGGGCCGGCCAGTTTGTCATCGTCATGTCACACGAGCACGGCGAGCGCATACCGCTCACCATCGCGGATTTCGACCGCAAAAAAGGCACGATCACGCTCGTGATTCAGGCGGTGGGGAAAACCACCAAGGAGATGCAGCAGGAATGCGTGGTCGGCACGAGCCTCTACGGCGTGACCGGCCCGATGGGCATTCCGAGTCATATCGACAAGGTCAAAAAAGTGGCGTGCGTCGGCGGCGGGCTGGGTGTCGCGCCGATCTTCCCGCATGCGCGCGCGTTCAAGGAAGCCGGTGCGTACGTGATCGGCATCGTGGGTTTTCGCAACAGCGATCTCATGTTCTGGGAAGACAAGTTCAAGGCCGTCTGCGACGAATTCATTGTCTGCACGGACGACGGCTCCGCCGGCATCAAAGGCAACGTCACTTTCGGCATCAAGCGCGCGATCAGGCTGCATCCCGATCTTGACGAGGTCGTGGCGATCGGCCCGCCGATCATGATGAAAGGCTGCGCGGAAACCACGCGCGAGCACAAGATCAAGACGATGGTGAGCCTGAATCCGCTCATGGTGGACGGCACCGGCATGTGCGGCGGCTGCCGCGTCAAGATCGGCGGCCAGGTGAAGTTCGCGTGCGTGGACGGCCCGGATTTCGACGGGCATCAGGTCGACTTCGACGATTTGATGACGCGGCTCAAGCGCTTTACCACGCAGGAACGCTCCGCCGTCGAGCGCTGGTCGGAAAACTGCCGCATGACCAACCCGCTGAAAACGCTCGCGGTGCGACCGCGGCGGCTCGAGGACGAGCCGCTGCCCGATCCGTTCGACGAAGTCGCGGGCGGGTGAGCCACCCGTAGGAAGATCGAACTGCCGATTGAAGGAAGAGTCATGGCCAAGAAAAAAACCATCCGCACCATTCCCCAGGAACGCACGCCGATGCGCGAGCAGCCCCCTGAGGTAAGGGTCAAGAACTTCGCCGAAGTCGCGTGCGGCTTCACGCTCGAAGACGCGTTGCGCGAATCCGAGCGTTGCCTCTTGTGCCCCGAACAGCCGTGCGTGGAAGGCTGCCCGGTGGGCATCGACATTCCCGGCTTCATTCAGAAGATAAGCCAGAAGGATTTTCGCGGCGCGTACGACGTGCTGACCGATACCAATCTCTTGCCGGCGATCTGCGGCCGCGTGTGCCCGCAGGAAAACCAGTGTGAAGGGGTGTGCACCGTCGGCGATTCGCTGGAACCCGTCGCGGTCGGGCGCCTCGAGCGCTGGGTCGGCGACCAGGCGATCGCGGCGGGCTGGGCGAACATTCCATATATCGAGCCGGTATCGTACAAGGTCGGGATCGTCGGTTCGGGCCCCGCCGGCATAGCGTGCGCCGCCGACATGGCGAAGGCCGGCTGCGACGTGACCGTCTACGAAGCGTTCCATCAACCCGGCGGCGTGCTGCGCTACGGGATTCCGGATTTCCGCCTGCCGAACGAAGTGATAGACGCGGAGATCGGGAAGCTCAAACAACTGGGCGTGAAGTTCGAGTGCAATACGCTGGTCGGCCGCCTCTTCACCATCGAGCAGATGATCGACGAGCTGGGATTTCACGCGGTGTTCGTCGGCACCGGCGCCGGCTACCCGACGATGCTCGGCATTCCCGGCGATTCGCTGAACGGCGTGCTGTCGGCCAACGAACTGCTCACGCGCTGCAACCTGATGCGCGCCAAGGAATTCCCGAACTACGACACGCCGTTGCCGCTGGGCCAGCGCGTCGCGGTCGTTGGCGCGGGCAACACGGCGATGGACGCGATGCGCGTATGCAAGCGGCTCGGCGCGGAAAAAGTTTATTGCATCTACCGCCGTTCGCGCGCCGAAGCGCCCGCGCGCGCGGAAGAAGTCCATCACGCCGAGGAAGAAGGCATCGAGTTCCACTGGCTCACCAACCCGGTGGAAGTGCTCGACGACGGCAAGGGCGGCGTGCGCGGCATGCGCTGCATGCGCATGGAACTGGGCGAGCCCGACGATTCGGGACGCCGGCGCCCGGTCGCGGTCGCGGGCAGCGAGCACGATATCGAAACCGATCTCGTGGTGTTCGCCATCGGCACCAATGCCAACCCCATCATGGGACAGACGTCGTCGATGAAGCTCAACAAGCGCGGCTATATCGAGGCCAACGACCTGTTCGCGACTTCGGTCGCGGGCGTTTACGCCGGCGGCGACATCGTGACCGGCGCCGCGACCGTCATCGAAGCGATGGGCGCGGGCCGCCAGGCCGCGCGCAGCATGAAAGCTTATCTCGGCATCCGCGATGCCGAACAGCCGTATTCAATCGAAGGCCGGGGCAGCGGCAACCGGATGTTCGGCATCGATCTCGCGGAACGCAATTTCGCGCGCATCCGCGCCGCCTAGACCCAACGACCAGGACAACAGAACCCGCCATTATGAATGCGACCACCACACTGAAATCAGTCAAGAAGACAGCCGCCGCGGAAATTTCCACGCCGCTCAGGAAACCGGTCGTCACGCTGAAGGAGCACATCGTCGAGATCATCAGCGATTCCGGCGAGGGCGCGCAGCGCTGCGGCCAGTCGCTGGGCTCGATCGCCGCCAGGATGGGCAACGGGATCTGGACGGTGGAGATCATCCCGGCGGAGATCAGGCCGCCGGCGCGCAGCGTCGCGGGCGCGAGCGGCAACCGCATCCGCATCGGTGCCGGCTACATCACCAACGGCGGCGACGAGACCGATCTCGTGATCGCGTTCAACGAGCAGGTGCTGCTCGGCCGCGTGCGCGACCGCGAGTTGAAGCCCGGCTGCATCGTATTGCTCGAGAGCATGTGGCGCGAGAACAGCGACCCGAAGATCCGCGCCGCCTACGAAGAAACCTACGACAAGCTCGTCGCGGCCGGCTACAAGGTGCGCGAAGTGCCGATGGAGCGCGAGTGCCTCGCCTTGGTCAAGGACGCGCGGCGCGGCAAGAACATGTTCGCGCTCGGCATGCTGTGCAGCATCTACAGCCTCGATCTCGCACTCGCGCGCGAGCAGATCGCGCTTACCTTCGCCAAAAAAGACAAAAGCATCGTCGACACCAACGTCAGGTTGCTCGACGCCGGGTTCCAGTGGGCCGAAACCAGTCTTGACTTCAAGTTCCGCATCCCCGGCACCCGCTCTACGGTGCCGCAGATCGTGGTCAACGGCAACACCGCGTTAGCACTCGGCGTGCTCGCCTCGGGCATGGAAATCTGCTCGATGTATCCGATCACGCCGGCCACCTCCGCCTCGCATTACCTCTCCGAAGTGTTCGAGAAAGTCGGCGGGCTCGTGCACCAGGCGGAAGACGAAATCGCCGCGTGCGCGTTTGCGATCGGCGCGTCGTACGCGGGCAAGTGCGCGATCACGATTACTTCCGGTCCCGGCTATTCGCTGAAGCAGGAAGGCCTCGGGCTCGCCGTGATGGCCGAAATTCCGCTCGTCGTCGTCAACGTGCAGCGCGGCGGGCCCAGCACCGGGCAGCCGACCAAGGCGGAGCAGGGCGACCTATTCACCGCGATGTTCGGCAGCCACGGCGATGCGCCCAAAGTCGTGATGGCCGCGAGCACTATCGAGGACTGTTTTTATTCGATCATCACCGCGCGCAAGATTGCGGAGACGTTCAACATGGTCGTGGTGGTGCTGACCGACGCCGGTCTCGCGACCTCGCAGCAGCCGTTTCCGCGGCCGCAGTTCAGCGAAAGCTGGCTGGCGCCGCCCATCGACCAGAGCCCGATACCGCCAGGCGCGAAGGCGTACGACTGGAACAAAACCACCGGCCTCGCGCAGCGCTTCGTGCCGGGCCAGGCAAACGGCATGCATACGGTGACGGGCCTCGCGCACGACCGCTTGAGCCACGTCGCCTACGACTCCGACATCAACGAGGAAGGCTTGCGCGCGCGCAGCCTGAAGCTCGCCGCGCTGCAGAAAACGCTGAAAGCGCCGCCGGTGTTCGGCAAGGACAGCGGCGATCTGCTGGTTATCGGCTGGGGCAGCACCAAGGGCGCGATCGAAGAGACGGTCGAAACGTTGAACGCCGAAGGGCTCAAGGTGTCG